>CAXTDP010000499.1:0-4697 GCA_964242295.1 uncultured Acetobacteraceae bacterium
GCCAGCCCGGCGGCACGCACGCCGCGCGCGCCGAGCCACACCAGCCCGAGCACGACGGCCAGGGCGCCGAACGCCGTCAGGGTTTGCAGCGAATCCATGTCAGGGCCTTTTGCCGGGGGTGAGTCATGCCGGGGCGTCCGCCCTCAGCGTGGCGCCGAGCAGGTCAAGCTCGGCCAGGATCGCCGCCAACTGCGGACGGGCGAGGCGGCCCTGGTCCGGAGGCAGATCCAGCGTCTTGGCGCACAGCAGGCCGGCGGCCCCATCCAACCCCGACAGGTCCACCCGTCGGCCGGACCCGGCCAGGGCGCGGGTGACGGCGACGATGCGCTGCACCTGCTCCGCCAAGGCCTGTTGCAGGGCAAAGGGGTCGGCGGGCGGCGTCGGCCAGGGGTCGAGAGCTATGTTCACGGGAACATCCTGGCACCGCCGGGTTAAAGATCCCTTTCTGGTCGCCTACACCGTCCATTAACCTTGCGATGCGATCCTGCATCACGCGGCATCGGTGTGCGGCATGGGGGCGTGGGATGGATGCAAGGGGGCTAGTTCCGACCGACATCGGCCTGTTCCAATTGGCGGAGCGCCGGCTGAACTGGGCGGGGGAGCGGCAGGCGGTCCTGGCGCAGAACGTCGCAAACGCCAATACGCCGGGCTACCAGCCCCGGGACGTCGCGCCCTTCGCTGCGGTGCTCGGCGCGGTGTCGCCGGGTTTGGCTACGACCGACCCCGGCCACATGCAGCCGACAGCAGGCACGGCCGGGATGGCGCATAGCCGCCCGCGCGAGCGCGCACCGGACGGCAACGCGGTCTCGCTGGAGGATCAATTGATGAAGGTGGCCGACACCTCCAGCACGCAAGAATTGGTGGCGAACCTGTATCGCAAGTATCAAGGGCTGTTCCACACCGCGCTGGGCCGGGCGGGCTAGGCCGATGGACATCGCCAAGGCTCTGGCCCTGTCCGCCCGTGGCATGGACGTGCAAACGGCACGGCTGCGGACGATTGCCGAGAACCTCGCCAACCAGGACACGACCGGCTCGCAGCCCGGCGCCCAACCTTACCGCCGCAAGCTCATCACGTTCGAGAACCGGATGGACTCCGCCTTGGGCACCGAGGCCGTGCGGGTCCGCAGCATCGCGCCTGACCGGGGCGAGCTGCCGAAGCGCTACGATCCATCGCATCCGGCAGCGGACGCGGCCGGCTATGTCCTGACGCCGAACGTCAACAGCTTCGTCGAGGTGATGGACATGCGCGAGGCGCAGCGCGCCTACACCGCCAACCTGAACGTGATGGAGGCGACGCGCTCCATGCTGACTCGCACGATCGAGCTGCTGAAGTGACGATCCCCAGCATCACCGTCACGCCGTCCGGCGCCGCCGGCGCTTATGCGCGGGTGCAGTCGGGCGACCTTGGCGGGGCGTCAGGCGTGTCCGGCGGCGGGTTCGGCGATATGCTGAGCCGCGCGCTGTCGGGCGTCGTGGACGCCGGGCACCAAGCGGACGCCAAGTCCATGCAGGCCATCGCCGGCCAGGGTAACCTGACCGACGTCGTCACCGCGGTGTCCCGCGCCGAGCTGGCGCTGCAATCCGCGGTCGCCATCCGCGACCGGGTGGTGCAGGCGTATCAGGACGTCATGCGGATGCCGATCTAGCCATGGGCGGGGTGATGGACGATGCCGGGGTGGCAGCGGCGCTGCGGGATACCTTGCTGGTCGTGATGAAGTTGGGCGGCCCGCCGCTGCTGGCGATGATGACCGTGGGCCTAGTCGTGTCGCTGGTTCAGGCCGTCACCCAGATCAACGAGTCAACGCTGGTGTTCCTGCCCAAGGTGCTGGTGCTGTGCGGCATGCTGGCGCTGCTGGGGCCATTCATGATGGCGACGATGTCGGATTTCACCCATGTGCTGATGGACCGGTTGGTGCTGGTCGGCAGCGGATGACTGCGGCCGATGCGGCGCTGCTTGCGGCGCTGCCGAGCTGGGCCTTCGCCTTCGTGCTGGTGCTGAGCCGTACCGGGGCCGTCGTGATGCTGATGCCCGGCTTGGGCGAGGCAGAGCCGCCCGCCGTCGTGCAGGCCGGGCTGGCACTGGCCATCACCTTCCTGCTGCTGCCCGGCGTGGTGCCGCTGGTGCCGACGGTACCGCAGGCCGGCACGTCGGGCGCCGGCATGGTCGCCGCGGAGCTGCTGGTCGGTGTGATGCTGGGCTGGCTGTCGCGGCTGCCGGCGCTGGCGCTGGGCATGGCGGGCGCGGTCACCTCCTACATGCTGGGCTTGTCGAGCGTGATGCAGACCGACCCGGCGCTGGGCGGGCAGTCCGCGGCGTTGGGCCGCCTGTTCGGGCTGGTCGCACCGGTGCTGGTGCTGTCCACCGGGCTGTATGCGCTGCCGTTGCAGGCGCTGGGCGGCAGCTACGGCCTGTTCCCGCCGGGTACGCTGCTGCCGGCGGGTCCTTTGGCAGCTAGCGTGACTGCGGCGGTCAGCGCCTCGTTCGGGCTGGCGATGCGGCTGGCGGCGCCGTTCCTGCTGGCTGGGCTGCTGTGGCAGGCGGCACTGGGATTGCTGGCGCGCTTGGCGCCGCAGTTGCAAATCTACGCCGCGGTGACGCCGGGGCAGATCCTGGGCGGCCTGGCGCTGTTAGGGCTGCTGGGGTCGCGCATCCTGGAGGCCTGGCTGGACGGCGTGTCCACCGCTTGGCAGCTCCTGCCGGGGCTTTAGGGTGGCGGATACGGAGGACCGCACGCTTCCAGCCAGCGAGCAGCGGCGGCAGCAGGCGCGGGAGGAGGGGCAGGCGCCGCTGTCGCGGGAGGTCGTCAGCTTGGCGGGGCTGGGCGCGGCCGGCGCGATGCTGGCCTGGGGGATGCCCGCGCTGCTGCACGGGATGACCGGCACGCTGCAAGGCATGATGACAGACATGGATGCCGGGACAGGGGCGGCGCTGCGGACGGCTGCCATGGCGCTGCTGCTGATCGCCGGGCCGGTGCTGGCCGCGGCGGCGGCGTCAAGCTCCACCGCGGTGCTGCTGCAGACTGGCGGCTTGGTGCATGGGGCGGCGCTGATGCCAGACCTATCGCGGCTGAACCCGCAGCGCGGCCTGAAGCGCATCTTCAGCCTGGACTCTGCGGTTGAGACCGCGAAGTCGCTGGTGAAGGCCGGAGTGCTGGCTTGGGCGCTTTGGCAGGGCATGGCAGGCGTGCTGCCCGACACGGCGGCCGTGCTCTCGCTGCCGCCGGAGGGGTTGCTGGAGCGGCTGGCGGCGGAGGTCCGGCATATCCTGCTGCTGGTGCTGGGCTGCCAGGCGGTGATCGCCGCGGCGGACACTGGCTGGGTCCGCTACCGGTTCAGCGCCCGGATGCGCATGAGCCGGCAGGACCAGATTGACGAGCACAAGCAGTCCGAGGGCGACCCGGCGCACAAAGCCAAGCTGCGCGCCATACGCCGTGCCCGCGCCAAGCGCCGCATGATGGCCGCCGTGCCCACGGCCACCGTTGTCATCACCAACCCCACCCATTACGCCGTCGCGCTTGCCTATGAACGCGGCGGCAACGGTGCGCCGAAGGTGGTGGCCAAGGGCATGGACGAGGTCGCGGCACGCATCCGCGCCCTGGCGGCGGAGCATCGCGTGCCGCTGGTCGCCAGCCCGGCGCTAGCCCGGGCGCTGCACAAGGTCGAGCTGGATGCGGAGGTGCCGGCGGAGCACTTCAAGGCGGTGGCGGAGATCATCGCCTATATCTGGCGGCTGCGCGGGCAAGCCGCTGGACAGCGTTAATGTTCTTGTATTGTTCTTGTCATTCGCGGCAACGGAACATATCTTATCGTAACCTGGCTCGAACAACGCACAGTTGCGGCGCCGTTCCGTGGTATGACATTCTCTGGTCGAGGATGGCGCCGGCGCCGCAGCCTGCACAACGAGGATCAATCATGGACAAGAACAAGGCGTTGGACGGCGCGCTCGCTCAGATCGAGCGGGCGTTCGGCAAAGGCTCCATCATGCGCATGGGCGCGAAGGCTGGGGACCAGCAGATCGAGACGGTGCCATCCGGCTCGCTAGGCCTGGACCTGGCGCTGGGCATCGGCGGGCTGCCGAAGGGCCGGGTGATCGAGATCTACGGGCCGGAAAGCTCGGGCAAAACCACGCTGGCGCTGCACGCCATCGCCGAGGCGCAGAAGCGCGGCGGCACCTGCGCCTTCATTGACGCGGAGCATGCGCTGGACCCGATCTATGCCCGCAAGCTCGGCGTGGACGTGGACAACCTGCTGCTGAGCCAGCCCGATGGCGGTGAGCAGGCATTGGAGATTTGTGACACGCTGGTGCGGTCGGGCGCGGTGGACATCGTGGTGGTGGACAGCGTTGCCGCGCTGGTGCCGCGGGCGGAGCTTGAGGGCGAGATGGGCGACAGCCACGTCGGCCTGCACGCCCGGCTGATGAGCCAGGCGCTGCGCAAGCTGACCGGCAGCGTTTCCAAGTCGCACACCATGCTGATCTTCCTGAACCAAATCCGGCTCAAGATCGGCGTGATGTTCGGCAATCCCGAGACGACGACGGGCGGCAACGCGCTGAAGTTCTATGCCTCCATACGCCTGGAAATCAGGCGCATCGGCCAGATTAAGGACCGCGAGGAGGTTGTTGGCAACCAGACTCGGGTGAAGGTGGTCAAGAACAAGCTGGCGCCGCCGTTCCGGCAGGTCGAGTTCGACATCATGTA
>CAXTDP010000500.1:0-4697 GCA_964242295.1 uncultured Acetobacteraceae bacterium
GCCGCCGCCGCGTCCGGCCGCCCGCCCAGCGCCCCAAGACGTCCCGGCGCAAACTGCGCCAGCTCCAGCTCCGGCTCCAGCTCTGCCAAGCCCAGCCCCGGCCATCGCACCGCCGTCCAACGCCGTGCCGAGTTGGCGGAGCGACGTGGCGGGTCGGCTGCAGCGGGCCAAGCGCTACCCCGAAGCGGCGCGGGCAAACAGCGAGCGGGGCGTCGCAACCGCTACGTTCACGGTGGATCGGAGCGGCCGCGTCCTGTCAGCAAGCATCATACATAGTTCCAACTCGCGGCTGCTGGACGAGGAGGCAGTAGCGCTGATCCGCCGGGCCGAGCCGCTGCCGCCGATGCCGGCGGAGATGGCTGGCAGCACGGCCACGCTGACCGTGCCGGTGACGTTTTCCCTACGCTGAGCCGAGCAAAAGCGTCTTCACGCTTCACCTTTTAGCTTCGTCGGCGCTGGGTGGTAGTACTGGTTTGTTTTCAGGTGGTAGCCGGTCTGCTACTGTGCGAGTCACCATGACACTTTTGCTGGACCCAGCCTCCGTCCAGCGCCGCATTATCCATGTGGACATGGACCCCTTCTATACGTCTGTGGAGCAGCGCGACAACCCGAGCCTGCGCGGCGTGCCGCTCGCGGTCGATGCCGTCAGCGGACTGACCGTGGCACAGACCCTGACAGATCAGGATGCTGACGACCCATCCCAAGTGGCGCCGCTGCTCGATCAGATCGACGACCCAATTGGCCGGGTGACAGCCGACGGCGGGTATGATGGCGCGCCCACCTGTCAGACGGTCGCCGCGTATGGTGACGGCATCGAGGTGGTGATCCCGCCGCGTTCAACGGCGGTCCTAAAGCAAACCTCTGGAGGTTTGCGCGTAGATGAAAAGCTAAGCGACCTTGCGCGGCCTGGCACGGTCGCAGGCCATCCGTGTGACGGGCCTCACAAGCCTGCTTAGTGGCGATCCGGGTCTGCTTACACGGCGTGATCGCCATCTGGCGATGATCGTGGGACAGGGCCGCCTGAACCGGCAGGCCATTATTGACTACAGCCGGCGTTCGTTGCTGGAAAAGACACTGGGTCGCAAGGCGCTGATCGGACCTCGGCGGCGAACCCGTGGCTTCCCTGCCCAGCAGACCGAAGCTGCTATCGGCGTGGCGGTGCTGAACCGGATGCCGGCGGCTGGACGCCCGAGACCTGTCCTCGTTCATCGGGTCACCCCATAGCAGTTCGGGGCTGGGGCCATCTCGGCCTCCATCCACCAGGTGCACCAACACCCCATCCGCGTGATCGCAACCGTCACGTCAGCCTCCATCATCATGGAAGCAAACCGAACCGCATCCCGCCGAGCCGACCCTACTCACATTTGGTTCAGAGTAGGTGGCGTTTGGTATCAGCCCGCCAACTGGCCTGGCAACGCCACATCAATCTCATCCAGCACCAGCCCGCGCATGACCGCGACGCGCAGCGTCGGCGCCGAGATGTTTGGCATCGAGAGCGCCGGCAGCACGTATCCCCATGCGGCGAGGGCCTTGGCCAGGGCATGGATCGCCTCGGCCAAACGCGCCCGCTGCTTCCGGTGGAGCGCAATCCGGTAGAGATAGTTGTCGAGCAGCTTCTCGTCGTTCGCCTGCACGGCCGCGACCGCCCGGAGGAGGCGGCACTCATCCTTGGTCAAGGCTGGCCTACCTGGGCGCGAAATATGGGGCGCCCGTGAGCCTTGATCCGGCGACGCCGCGGCAACAAAGGTCCGCAGCGCGTCACCAGCACGCACCGTGTCGTCGCAAGACGGCAAGGCACCACGCCCGTCCTCGGCGCAGTACGTCGTCTGGTGCGCCAGGCGACGAAGCGTCTGCGCAGCCACCCAATGGGCAGCACCGTGCGATACGGACCAAAGGCCAAGCCTCTCCGTGACGACCGCCATGCTGTTCACGCTTCACCTCGGATAAGTCTTTGGCGAGCTTAGATGAGAGTGACTCTCATTCGCAAGAAGCAAATGCGGGATCAGCCACTGCCCGGTTCAATCGCACTCGCAGCCAGGGGTCGGTCCGCGGTCGCTGCGTATCACGTGGTGGTCGATCCACTCCGCGATCAGCCAGCGGGCCTCGTCCAGCGATGCTTCCGGGTGGTGGATGCGATACAGCGTCGCACAACTGTGGAACGCGTTCAGGTCGGCGACGCCAAGCCGGCGCAGGTCGCGATAGGCACTCACCACGGCCCGCTCGCAGTGGCGGCCGATCTTGCTCCCGTCGTCCCGGCTCATCAGCGTGCCCTCGGGTCTGCGCCGTTTTCCAGTTGGCCCGGAGCGGGCTGCGCGTCCAGGCGCCTGCCAAACACTTCCAGCCGGAGCGAGACGACCTGGAAGCCGAGTTGCTCCGCAAGTGCTCGTATCAGCCGCTCGTGCTCCGAGTTCTTGAACTCTACCACCTTGCCCGTCTCGACATCGATCAAGTGGTAGTGCGGCCCATGCTTGGTCGGCTCGTAGCGTGCCCGGCCGCTGCCGAAGTCCCGGCGCTGCAGGATGCCTTTCTCCTCGAACAGGCGCACCGTCCGGTAAACCGTGGCGATGGAGATGCGCGGGTCCAGCAGCACCGCCCGGCGGTAGAGTTCCTCCACGTCCGGATGGTCGCTGGCGTCGGTCAATACGCGGGCGATCATGCGTCGCTGCCCGGTCATCTTCAGGCCACGCTCGACGCATAGCCGCTCAATCCCGCTCCCTGCCGCGACCGCTTCCACGCCATCGGGCGGCGAAGCCGGCTCAAGGCGCGGACGGCGGCCACGCGGGCGAGGCGTTCCGCGCGCGCCGTCCGCTTGTCGGGCGACCACCGCTGGCCGTCCGGCATCATCGTGCTGTCCCATGGTACGCATCGCGGTCCTCCAAGGTCTTGGCATCGGTGGACGCCATCCCGGCCATTCCCTGGGATCGCGCATCTAGCACGTCCCGCCTCGCAAGGCCTGCAAAAACCGGCGTTGCAAATGACTCGCATTAGCGATTAGATAGCATCGAGACTGGCTGTGGAGTTGCCGATGCCCCGACTGCGTGAAGCCCGACTTCGCAACCCGCCTGACGAGTTCCTGGACCTGCCGGTCGAGCAAGGCGTCTTGCTGTGGTGCATGCGCATGCGGGTGATCCAACTGAAGCGCGGGATGGATGTGGACGCCCGCGTGAGCGACGTGCTCGACACTCTTGGCGTAGCAGCCGCATGGCCCCTCGTCCGAGACTTCGTCGGTGCGCTGAGCGAAGGCTGCATGCGTTACATTGATGTGCAGTGCGTCTGCACGGCAAATATCGGACCGGATGAGTGGGCGCTGCTCGATGCCCTATCGCTCGCGCAGGCGATGCGCCCGTTCGAGGCGAGGTTGCTGCTGCGGGAGTTCGCGACGCAGGCGAGTGCCGAGGCGGCGCTGGGGCACGCCGAGGGGATCGGGACCGTCCTGGCCCAGGTCAGCCGTTTCCTGCCCGAGCCTGAGGAGGCGCTGCAACACTTCACGTTGACGCCCGCCACAGCGCCCATACGTTCCCGCTGCCAAACGCTGCACTGACGGCCACCTCGGTGAAACGTGAAGCGTGAAGGGGAAGGTGCGGCCATCGGAGGGCCAGGATGTCCGCTTATGGGAGGCACTGCATGCAAACTGATTGCGAGTCCACCATGCCTTTGTTCCGAAGGACGGGACCGTCCGGCTACCATCCTGAACCCTGATGTTTTGGGATGGAGAGTTGCGATGACCGAGCTGCACGTCATGGACGCTTTGCGCGAGAAGAGGTTTGAGCTGAGCGGGATCGTAAGTCGCCTGGAACAGCAGCTGGCGTGGCTGTGACAATGAACTTTGGGTTCTCCCGCGCTTCCCGTGCTGTCGTTTCGGGTTCATGCTGCATGTAGGACGCGAGCGCGGAGGAGTTGGAAGCCGGCGCGGCCATACATGGACCGCTTCATGGTCTTGATGCGATTGATCTGCCCCTCGGCGGGGCTTGTGGTCCAGGGCAGGTCGAGGGCGGCCTGAACGGCTGGAAGGTCCCGTCGTATGCTGGCCGCGAAGTCGGCAAGCAGGGTTCCGGTCGCGTCGTCGAGCACGCCAGCCAGGCGTTCCCGGCTTGGCTCTTATTGGGTTCCGGGGTGGTGGGGTCGGGACCCCGGCGCGGGACTCAGGACGTCTGGCATGAAGGCGGGATCGGGGGTAGCTGACCGGTTCGCGCGAGGAGCTTGCGTCATGGCTGCATCCGACCTGGTCAACCTTTTGGGCCTGATGGACGATGCGAAGTGCTTCGCCTTTGTGCGTCAGCGCCGCTGGCCGGAGGGC
The DNA here is from genome assembly GCA_964242295.1 of uncultured Acetobacteraceae bacterium. Taxonomy (GTDB): domain Bacteria; phylum Pseudomonadota; class Alphaproteobacteria; order Acetobacterales; family Acetobacteraceae; genus DASWOJ01. The sequence goes on from CAXTDP010000500.1 coordinate 4,298, forward strand.
ATCCGGTGCCCTGCCTGCGACAACGATGCAGTGATCCGCGATGGCCACGAAGACACGCAGCCCTGCCGTCAGCGCTACCAGTGCAAGGCGTGTTCAGGCCGTTTCGATGACCTGACCGGAACGGTGCTGGCCGGGCACCACCAGCCGCTGCGTGTATGGGTGCTGTGCCTCTACTTCATAGGCCTGAACCTTTCCAACCGGCAGATCGCCCTGGAGCTGGGCCTGGATGCTTCGGACGTGCAGGCCATGACGGAGCAGTTGCGCAGCGGGCTGGCCGCCAAGACGTCGGTGGTGGAGCTGACGGGCGAAGTCGAGATCGACGAGGTCTATGTCGTAGCCGGGCACAAGGGGCAGCCGGCAGCAGTTGCCAAACGGGCCGGCTCGGGCGCCGGCGCAGGCT
>CAXTDP010000501.1:0-4692 GCA_964242295.1 uncultured Acetobacteraceae bacterium
GGACTGCGGCGGTGCGGCGGCAGCGGCGCTGGCGGCCCTGGTGCGGAACCGCCGGGTGGATTGCCGCCTGACCAGCCGGGACCGCCAGGGCCGCCCTTTGGGCACCTGCGAGGCAAACGGCGCCGACCTGAGCCGCGCCATCGTCGCCAGCGGCTGGGCACGGGCCGGTGCCGGTGCGCCAGGCATGGCGGACCTGGAATTGCAGGCGCGGCAGCGCGGTGCCGGCCTGTGGGCGACGAGGGCAGATTGACGGCAGCCGGCTGATCCGACCCAGCGCGCGGTAACGACTGCGGGATGATGCACCCGGCATGCTCCTGGCTCAGTTCGCATGCTGCATTTGCGAAGGTTGCGTCCGGGCGACCCCCGCCCTTATTTTGCCACCAAGTCCGGAGTGAGGCAGTCCTCCTCCGTGGCCACACCGCAACGGGGATGCAGCATAATGGACGCAATCACCAACCAGACCGTTACCCTGACGATGGACGGCACCAACAAGTCGCTTTCGCTCCCCTTGAAGGCTGCAACGATCGGGCCGTCGGTTGCGGACATCAGCAAGCTGTATGGCCAGCTTGGCATCTTCACCTACGACCCCGGCTACGGCATGACCGCCGCCTGCGACAGCAAGATCACCTACATTGACGGCGACGAGGGTGTGCTGCTGCACCGCGGCTACCCGATCGAGCAGTTGGCCGAGAACAGCACCTTCCTAGAAGTGGCCTACCTGCTGCTGAACGGCGAACTGCCGAACGAAAAGCAGCGCCACGAGTTCGAGCATGGCGTGATGCACCACACGATGCTGCACGAGCAGCTTCGCCGGTTCTACGACGGCTTCCGGCGTGACGCGCACCCGATGGCGGTGCTGTGCGGGGTCGTCGGCGCGCTCAGCGCCTTCTACCATGACAGCCTGGACATCAATAACGACGACCACCGCCGCATCAGCGCCTTTCGCTTGATTGCCAAGCTGCCGACCATCGCCGCCTGGGCCTACAAGTACAGCATCGGCCAGCCGTTCATGTATCCGCGCAACGACCTCGGCTATGCCGAGAACTTCCTTTACATGGTCAACGCGGTGCCTGCCGAGCCGTATCACGTAAACCCCGTGCTGGCCCGGGCGATGGACCGCATCTTCGTCCTGCATGCGGACCACGAGCAGAATGCCAGCACCAGCACGGTGCGGCTGGCTGGCTCCACCGGCGCCAACCCCTTCGCCTGCATCGCGGCTGGCATTGCCAGCCTGTGGGGTCCCGCGCATGGCGGCGCCAACGAGGCGGTGCTGAAGATGCTGGCCGAGATCGGCTCGGTCGAGAACATCCCCGCCTTCATCGAGAAGGTGAAGGACAAGAACAGCCATGTCCGCCTGATGGGCTTCGGCCACCGGGTTTATAAGAACTACGACCCGCGCGCGAAGATCATGCAGCAGACCTGCAAGGAAGTGCTGGACGAGCTGGGCATCAAGGACGACCCGATGCTGGACATGGCCGTCGAGCTGGAGCGGATCGCCCTGCACGACGACTACTTCATCAGCAAGAAGCTGTATCCGAACGTGGACTTCTACTCGGGCATCATCCTGAAGGCGATGGGTTTCCCGACCAGCATGTTCACCGTGCTGTTCGCCGTCGCCCGCACCGTCGGCTGGATCAGCCAGTGGAAGGAGATGATCGAGGACCCTGCGCAGCGCATCGGCCGCCCGCGCCAGGTTTACACTGGCGCGGCGCAGCGTGACTTCGTGCCGATGGCCCAGCGGACGTAAAGCAGATTGCAGTCAGGTCCGGGCGCCCGGCGGCCGGACCTGACTGCAACTCCGATCCGGCGAACGCGGAGGCCGGATCGGTTTCTGCCGGACCTGGAAGTAGACGTATCTATGCCGTACCGGGGCGGTCCATCAGCGCAAGGGCGCGGTCGGGCCAGTCGGTGATCAATCCGTCCACCCCCGATTCCATCAGGCGTTGCATGTCTTCGACGGCATTCACCGTCCAAGGAATAACCCGCAGTCCCAGGTCATGGGCTCGGTCCAGCAGGTCATCCGTCAAGTCGGCATGGTGGGGCACCCAGGCGCCGCCCCCTTCCGCCGCCACGGCCTCCGGCACGTAAGCCATGCCGGTCACATGCCGGCCCAGCCAGAGCGGCGCGTCGGCCACGGTTCTAGCGTCCGTAAGCCACCCCGCGGCAATGCCCGGCCGGATGCGTCTGAGATGCCGGGGCGCCCGCCAATCGAAGCTTTGCAGGGCCACCCGCGGCCCGGCGGCGGCAGCGCCGACGATGTGCAGGACGCGCTCGACCATTTCCTCGGCGGGTATGGTCCAGTCGGGATGCGCGGGCATCACCTTCAACTCGATGTTCCAGTGCAAGGTCGAGTCCAGCGCCAGGACCTCGTCCAGCGTCGGGACACAAGCGTCGTCCTGCGGCGCCTGGCCGGGATAGGTTTCCGCATAGGCTGTGCCGGGGCGCAGGCGGCCCACGTCATACTCCCGCAACTGCGCGACGGTCAGGTCCCGCAGCAGCGGCCCGGCGCCCTCCAGCCAGCGGCCCGCACCATCGCGCGTCGTGTTCGGATTCAACGCGGGATCATGGTGGACGACGACGGCGCCGTCGCGTGTGGTGCCGACGTCCAGTTCCATGGTGCGGACGCCAAGGCGGGCTGCCGCACGGAAGCCGTCCAGGGTGTTCTCGGGAAACAGGCCGCGGGCGCCGCGATGGCCCTGTAGGTCGAAGTCCGGTTGGGTCATGCCGGGTCTGCGGCTTTAACCCTGGCCAACAGGACCGAACACCCGCTGCTCCACTTTGTCGCCCACCCTGATCCCCAGCCGCTTCGCAGTGCCAGCCGCCACCTCCAGCGTCGCACGCACCGGGCCGCCGCTCGGGATGGTCGCCAGGCTCTGCGGCACCGCGTTCTCCGCGATGTGGTGGATCGTGCCGTCGGTATTGATGAACAGCATGTCCAGCGGCGCCACCGTGTTGCGCATCCACATCGTGCTGTCGCGCGGCGCGCCCCAGTCGAACAGCATCCCGCCATCGGCCGGCACGCTGGGACGGAACATCAGGCCGACCGTCTGCTGATCCGGCTGCAGCGCCATCTCCACCATGAAGTCGTGCCGGACGCCGTCGCGGGTGACGATCACCAGCTTTTCCTTCGGCAGTTCCGGCTGGGCCTTGGTGGTGTCAGGCATCTGCGCCAGGGCGGTAAAGGGTGCGGCAGCCAGGGCTGCGATCAGGATACGGCGGCGCATAGGGGTCCTCCTGCAGGGTCAGTTCGGCCAGGCGTTTCACGTCGTCCCGCACCGGCCCCGACCGGGGTGCGTCGCGCAGGGTGGTAAACCAGTGGTCCGGCGGGTTGCGGCCGGCGGCGCGGTTGTAGGTCAGGGCGCGGAGCACGGCCTCCGCCTCCGGCGTCGTGCGGTCCGGGATGGGCAGCCCATTCAGCGTGGCCCACACCCCCGCCCAGCAGCGGCCGACGGTGTAGGGGTTGTAGCCGCCGCCGCCCGTCACGACCAGCCGGGGGGCCAGGCCCTTCAGCGCCCGCACCACGGACCAGTGCGCGTTGTTGGACAGGGACAGCCGGGCCAGTGGGTCCTCCTCCAGCGCGTCGGCGCCGCATTGCAGCATGATGGCCTGCGGCCGATGCGCCCGGATCACGGGGAGGATGGCCTGGTGCAGCAGCCAGTCCATCTCGCTGTAGTTGAAGCCCTGCGGCACCGGCAGGTTGCGGGCGGAGCCGCCGGCGCGGTCCGTGGCGGCACCGGTGCCGGGCCAGCGGCCGGCCTCGTGCACGCTGACCGTCAGCACGCGCGGGTCGCCGGCAAAGGCGTCCTGCACGCCATCGCCATGGTGGGCGTCTATGTCCAGGTAGGCGATCCGCTGCAGCCCCTGCCGGAGCCAGGACAGGATGCCGAGCACGGGATCGTTCAAGTAGCAGAAGCCGCTGGCCCGGTCGGGACGGCCGTGATGGGTGCCGCCGCCGGGGCAATGGACGATGCCGCCGTGCCGGGTCAGCTCAGCCGCCAGCATGACGCCGCCGGCGGACGTCATGGGGCGGCGATACACCTCCGGATACACCGGGTTGCCCTCGGCGCCGATCTTGTAGCGGGCGCGGTCCTCCTCGGACACCGACTGTGCCGCTTCCGCCCGTTGCAGGGCGGCGAGGTATCCCGCGTCGTGGAAGCGCAACACATCCGCCGGCTCCGCCATCGGTGCGGTGCGGAACTGCTCGTCCGACAGCCAGCCCATCGCGCGGCACAGGTCGGTGCAGGTGGTCACGCGCGGGATCGCCAGCGGATGGGTGGGGCCGTAGGTGGAGCGCCGATACAGCTCGCTGCCGATATAAAGCGGACGGTCCAGGATCATGCTGGGGATATCGGCCGTTCACCCGTTATTTCGAGGAGCAGGGGGCGCGGCGATACAGAAGCAGCGCGAGCCGTGGCTCTTGCGGCCCCGGGATCGCCACGCCGATGACCCGGCTCGCGATGACGGCTCCACCGGGGTCACGACCGCTGCGGCATCCCCTGCGGCACGACGGTGCCGATGATGCTCTGGTCCAGTGCCTCATACCCGGCATAGTCAATGGTCGCATATAGCTCCGCCCGGGTCTGCATCCGGTCAATCACCTTCTGCGTGCCGCCGTCCCGGCGTATCGAGGCATACAGCTCCGCCTGCGCCTTGTTGGCGACGCGCAGCGACGACACCGGCCAGATCACCATG
>CAXTDP010000502.1:0-4690 GCA_964242295.1 uncultured Acetobacteraceae bacterium
CGCGGGCGCCGCGGCCGCCCTGATCCCTGTGGGCGCAATGGCGCCGCTTCGCCAGTCCGCCGACGTTACGCCGGGCGAGTTCCCGATCTGCCACGTGGCGGACACGCCGGACGCCGACGCGGGACCGGCGAAGAAGCTGAAGCTGACCTGGAACGCCAACGCCATCTGCACCGTGGGGGTCCCGGTGGCCGACCAGCGCGGCATCTTCGCCCGGCATGGGCTGGACGTGGAGCTGGTCAACTTCGGCGGCAGCACGGACCAGTTGCTGGAGGCGATCAGCACGGGGAAGGCCGATGCCGGCGTCGGCATGGCGCTGCGCTGGCTGAAGCCGCTGGAACAGGGCTTCGACGTCAAGATCACCACGGCCATCCATGGCGGCTGCATGCGGCTGTTCGCCAAGCGGGACAGCGGGATCACGACGGTCGCGGACCTGCGCGGCAAGCAGGTCGGCTGCAGCGACATGGCGGCACCGGACAAAAACTTCTTCTCCATCGTCGCGGCCAAACAGGGGCTGAATCCCGAGGCCGACATCGCCTGGCGGCAGTTCCCCGCCGACCTGCTGGGCGTGGCGCTGCAGAAAGGCGAGATACAGGCCTTCACCCTGGGCGACCCGCTGGGCTGGGTCATCCGCGAGCGCGATGGGCTGCATGAGGTCGCCAACAACCTGAGCGGCGAGTATGGCCACCGCGCCTGCTGCGTGCTGGGCGTGCGCGGCAGCCTGGTGCGCGGCGACCGCACGACGGCGGGCGCGCTGACCCGGGCACTATTGGAGGCGCAGGACTGGGTGGCCGCAAACCCGGACGAGTCCGCAGCCCTGTTCGCCCAGTATTCCCCGGCGCCCCAAGCCCAGTTGGCGGCCATGCTGCGCAGCCACACGCACCATCATCACCCGGTCGGCGCGGCCCTGAAGGCCGAGATCGCCGCCTACGCCGATGAGCTGAAGCTGGTGCGTGTCATGCGCCCTGCCACCGACACCGCCCGGTTCGCCGACAAGGTGTTCGCCGACGTGCTGGCCGCATGAACGCCATTAGCGAGATACGGGCTGCCGCAGCAGCCCGGACCCGGGCGGGCGCACCAGGGACGGTGTGGCGCCAGGGCCTGGCGGCGGCTGCGCTGTGGGCCGGGGTTGCGGCGCTGACCTGGGTCTGGCCGGACGCCGACGACCTGGGACGCACGGGACTGCTGGCCGCCGCTGCCGTCGGGGTCGGGGCCGCGCTGGCGCTTGCCGCGGTATTGGCCCGCGTGCGGTCGTTGCCGGCGGCGTTGCGCCATGCCGGCCCGTGGCTGATCGTGCTCGCGGCCGGGCTAGGCGGGTGGGAGCTGGTGACAGCCAAGCTGGACCTGCTGCCCCGGCCGTTCTTCGCCGCGCCGCAGTCCATGCTTGAGGTCCTGACCGACGACTGGCCACGCCTGGGCGAGAGCCTGCTGCGTTCCCTGTGGCTGCTGCTGCCGGCCTACTTCCTCGGCGCCGGCGCCGGTTTCCTGACCGGCATCGCGGTCGGCTGGTCCCGCGCGGTCGGATACTGGGTGCATCCGGTGCTGCGGCTGATCGGGCCGGTGCCGGCGGTGGCGTGGATACCGATCGCCTTCTTCGTGTTCCCCAGCAGCCGCAGCGCCAGCACCTTCCTGATCGCGCTGGCGACGTTCTTCCCGGTTGCCGTGCTGACCTGGTCGGGCGTCGCCTCCGTCAGCGCCGCCTACTACGACGTCGCCCGCACGATGGGCGCCAAGCCCTGGTTCCTGGTGCGCAAGGTCGCGGTCCCCGCGGCGATGCCATCGGTGTTCGTCGGCCTGTTCATGGGGCTGGGCGCGTCGTTCTCCGTGCTTGTGGTGGCCGAGATGCTGGGCGTGAAGGCTGGCCTGGGCTGGTATATGCAGTGGGCCCAGGGCTGGGCGGCTTACGCCAACATGTATGTGGCGCTGCTGGTGATGGCCGGGATGTGCACGGCGCTGATCACCCTGCTGTTCCGGCTGCGCGACCGCCTGCTGTCCTGGCAGCGGGGACTGGTCCGGTGGTAGCCGCGGCGCCTGCCCGGCCGGAGGCGGCCGGGCTGGGACTGGAGGTCGTGGATGTCAGCCACGCCTTCACGTTCGACGGGAAAACCTTGCCCGTGCTGGACCGGGTGAGCCTGTCCCTGGCGCCAGGCGAGTTCGTGGCGGTGCTGGGCCCGAGCGGCTGCGGCAAGTCCACCCTGCTGCGGCTGGTCGCCGGGCTTGAGCCGCCCAGCGAGGGGGCGATCTTCGCTGCCGATCATCCGGTGCTCGGCCCCGACCCGTCCCGCGTGCTGATGTTCCAGGACCCGACGCTGTATCCCTGGCGGACCGTGCGGGCCAACGTCGGGCTGGGCCTTGAGGCACGGGGCGAGTTGCGGCGGCTGGGCCACCGGGTGGACGAGGCGTTGCGCCTGGTCGGGCTGCAAGGGTTCGATACCGCCTACCCGCACCAGATCTCCGGCGGCATGGCGCAGCGGGCGGCGCTGGCGCGAGCGCTGGTCAACGACCCCGGCCTGCTGATCCTGGACGAGCCGTTGGGCAAGCTGGACAGCCTGACGCGGCTGCAGATGCAAGGGGAACTGGTCCGCATCTGGCGTGACCGCGGCTTCACTGCGCTGCTGGTGACGCACGATGTGGAGGAGGCGCTGCTGATGGCCGGGCGCGTGGTCGTCGTCACCGACCGTCCCGCCCGCATCCGCGCCGACCTGCCCGTGCCCCTGCCCTACCCACGGCACCGAGACGACCCGGAGGTGGTGCGGCTGCGGCGCGAGGTTCTGGGCCTGCTGGGGCTGGGCGAATGAGCACGCGCCGCAGCCTGCTGGCGGGCCTGGCCGCGTCGCCCCTGCTGGGCCGCGCCGCCTGGGCGGGCGACGTGCTGCGGGCCGGTGACCAGAAGGGTGGCACGCAGTCGGTGATGAAGGCAGCGGGCGTGCTCGACGGCCTGCCCTACCGGCTGGAATGGAGCCAGTTCTCCGCCGCCGCGCCGCTGCTGGAGGCGTTGAACGCCGATGCGGTGGACCTGGCCTTTGTCGGTGACGCGCCGGCGACGTTCGCGATGGCCGCCGGGCTGCAGGCGCGGATCATAGCACCGGTCAGGACCAGCGGCGCGGGCACCGCCGTGATGGTGCCGCCGGACTCCTCCATCCGCACCGTTGCCGACCTGCGCGGGCGCAGCATCGCAACCAACCGCGGCTCCATCGGGCACGCCCTTGTCCTGGCGGTGGCCGAGGCGCAGGGCTGGCGCCAGTCGGACATCAAGGTCGTGAACCTGTTGCCGACCGAGGCCAAGACGGCGCTCAGCGCAGGGGCGGTGGATGCCTGGTGCTCCTGGGGCGTTTACGTGGCGCAGGCGCGGCTGGTGGACCGGGCACGGGTCGTCGTTGACGGCGGCAACGGGCTGTTGACTGGCCTGTCGTATCTGGTTGCCAGCGACGACGCGATTGCCCAGCGCCGGGCCGCGCTGCTGGACTTCTGCCGCAGGCTTGCCGTCGCGCGCCGCTGGGCGGACACGCACCGGGACGAGTATGCCCGGGTGCTGGCTGCCGAGATCGGGGTCAGCCAGCTGGTCGCGCGCCTGGTGTTCGAAACGGACACCTCCCTGCCGGTGCCGGTTGACGCGCAGGTGGTGGCGGACGAGCAGCGCACGGCCGACCGCTACCTGGCGGCGGGCGTCGTCCGCACCCGGCTGGACGCCGCCCGGCTGTTCGATGCGTCGTTCAACGAGGCGCTGCCGGGCAGCGGGGCGCTGCCGGGATGACAGCCCTGCACGCGGACGTGCTGGTGCTAGGCGGCGGACTGGCGGCGACCTGGGCCGCATCGGCCGCCGCACAGGCGGGGGCGCAGTTCGTGCTGGCCGACAAGGGGTTCTGCGGCGTCAGCAGTGTGATGGCGACGGCTGAGCTGGGCCAGTATCGGCGGGACAGCGGCTGGGGTGCCCATCGCGGCGACCCGGCGCACGCCAACGAAAGCTGGCGCATGGACGAGGTGTTCGCCCGCGCCCGCGAGATCACCAAGGAGGCATGACCATGACCGTTGAGTTCATCGGCTACGTCGGGCACTTCAACTCGTCCGAGACGATGCGCCGCACCACTGGCGCGCTTGACCCCGACTTCATCGAGGCGGCGGCGAAGGTGCAGGAGCATGTCGGCTTCGACCGCGTGCTGGTGGCGTTCAACTCGACTTCGGCCGAGAGCATCCTGGTGGCACAGCACGCCGCATCCGTCACGGAGCGGCTGGGCCTGATGATCGCGCACCGGCCGGGCTTTACCGCTCCCACGCTGGCCGCCCGGCAACTGGCGACGCTGGACCAGCTCACGAAGGGCCGGGTCGCGGTCCACATCATCACCGGCGGCAACGACGCCGAGCTGGCGCAGGACGGCGACCACTTGACGAAGGACGAGCGCTACGCGCGCACGGGCGAGTATCTGGACATCATGCGGCAGGAATGGACGTCCGCCGTCCCGTTCGACTACGCCGGGCGCCACTACCAGGTGGACCGTGGGTTCGGCGATGTGAAGCCGCACTCGGGCGCCGGCATCCCGGTTTACTTTGGCGGTGCGTCCGACGCCGCGATCCCCGTCGCTGGCAGGCACGCCGACGTGTATGCGCTGTGGGGCGAAACCCATGACCAAGTCCGCAGCCTAGTGGCGCGCGTCCGCGCCGCCGCGGCGCCGCACGGGCGGGCGCCGCGCTTCAG
>CAXTDP010000503.1:0-4689 GCA_964242295.1 uncultured Acetobacteraceae bacterium
CGGGAAAGCGCAGCGCCTCCCGCTATTGGCCTGCATTGCGCAACGGTGGGAGGCGCTGCGCTTTCCCGCCCTACCACGCCGGCGGTCACCGTGTTCCGGTCAATATACTTCCGTCCGCTCACAGCATCTCCAGCGGCTGCTTGCGCCGTGGCGGCGGAAAGGCGGCGTCCAGCTCGGCGCAGTCGTCAGGGGTCAGCGCCAGAGTAGCGGCAGCGGCATTCTCGCGGACGTGCCCGGCGTCGGACGCCTTGGGAATGGACACGATGCCAGGGTGGCGCAGGGTCCAGGCGATGGCGGCCTGGGCGGGCGTGACGCCGTGCCGGGCGGCAACGGCCCGCAGCGCCTTGTCTCGAAGCAGGTGCCCGCCCTGGCCCACCGGGGAGTAGGCCATCACCGGCACGCCGTGCGCCTGGCACCACGGCAGCAGGTCGAACTCGATGCCGCGCGCCTCGGGGTTATACAGCACCTGGTTGGCGGCGCAGCCCGGCGGCAGGCCCTCCATGTCGCGCATGTCGAAGTTGGACACGCCCCAGCGCCTGATCTTGCCGGCCTCGCGCAGCGCCTCGAACGCCGCGACGGTTTCCGCCACCGGATGCTGGCCGCGCCAGTGCAGCAAGTACAAATCCAGGCAGTCCGTGCGCAGCCGGCGCAGGCTGCGGTCGCAGGCGGCGGGGACGCCGGTGCGGCTGGCGTTGAGCGGATACACCTTGGACACCAGGAACACCCGGTCGCGCTGCCCGGCGATGGCGTCCGCCACCACCTCCTCCGCCGCGCCGTCGCCATACATCTCGGCGGTGTCTATCAGCGTCATGCCGAGGTCCACGCCCAGGCGCAACGCATCCGCCTCCTGCTTCCGGGGCGCCGCGCCCTCGCCCATGCGCCATGTGCCCTGCCCCAGGCGGGGCATGGGTCCTTGGCTCTGATGGGGCATGGCCCGGGGCATGGACGCATCAGGCGGCATGCGGCCGGGCCTCCGCCGCGTCCTCCGCCCGGCGGAGCAGGCGTAGGAAGTTGCCGCTCCACATCGCCTCGATCTCCCCGGCGCTGTAGCCGCGGCGGACCAGCTCGGCCGTCACGTTGCCGCTCTCGCTGGCGTCGCGCCAGCCGGTGATGCCGCCGCCGCCATCGAAGTCCGAGCTGATGCCGACATGTCCCAGGCCGCAGCGGCGGATGACATACTCAATATGGTCGCAAAAATCCTGCACGGTGGTGTCGGCTTCCTTGCCGCCGGGCTTCACGAAGCTGCACAGGGCGGTGATGTTGATCATCCCTTCCGTGTCGCGTAGGGCGTCCAGCAGCATGTCGTCTGCGTTGCGCGCCACGTCGCACAGGGCGCGCACGCAGGAATGGGTGGCGAGCACGGGGGTGCGCGAGTGCATCGCCGCCTGCAGCGCGGCCTGGCGGCTGGTGTGGGACACATCCACCATCATCCCGAGGCGGTTCATCTCGTGGATGGCGTCCTTCCCCAGCCCGCTCAGCCCGCCGTGCAGGGTGGGGCCGTCGCCCAGGTCGGAGCGGGGATTGCTGCTGTCGCACAGCAGGTTGTGGCCATTGTGCGTGAGCGTCATGTAGCGGGCGCCCTTGGCGTAGAACCGGGCGAGGTTGCCCAGGTCCTCGCCCATGGCGTGGCCGTTCTCAGCGCAGGGCATCACGGCGATGACGCCGTCGCGGTGCGCGGCCTCCATGGCGTCCGCCGAAGTCACGATGCGGGCGGTCAGGTCGCCCTCGGTGCGGCCAGTGGCGTTGATGGCGTCCAGCATGGCCAACGCGCGCCCGGTCGCGGCTTGCCAGCCCTCCGGCGTGCGTGGCCCCTGCGGCACATAGGCGGCGAAGCACCCGGCGCGCAGCCCGCCCGCCCGCATCTTCGGGAAGTCCACCCGGCGCCCGGTCTTGTCCCGCGGGCTGTCGGTGAAGGCGTCGGGACCTCCGGGCCAGGGAATGTCTATGTGCGTGTCCAGCGTCAGCAGGCCCGCATGCAGGGCGGCGGCGTCCTGCGTCATGCTAGAACCCCACCCGGTCGCCGCCCTTGAGGTGCAGGATCGCCCGCGCCTCGGCCGGGGTTGCGACCTCCAGGCTCAGTTCCTCCAGGATGCGCTTGATCTTGGCGACCTGCTGGGCGTTGCTCGTGGCCATCTGGCCGCGCCCGATATACAGGCTGTCCTCCAATCCCACGCGGACGTTGCCGCCCATGATGCCGGCCATGGTGGTGAACGCCATCTGGTGCCGGCCGGCGGCCAGCACCGACCAGACATACTTGTCGCCGAACAGGCGGTCGGCGGTGTCCTTCATGAACTGCAGGTTCTGCACCTCTGCGCCGATGCCGCCCAGGATGCCGAAGATGGTCTGCACGAACAGCGGCGGCTCGACGATGCCGCGTTCCAGGCAGTGCGCCAGGTTATACAGGTGGCCGACGTCGTAGCACTCGAACTCGAACCGGGTGCCGTGGCCCTTGCCCAACTGCTCGACAATTCCTTCGATGTCCTTAAAGGTATTCCGAAAGATGTGGTCGGTGGTGCGGGCGAGGTAGGGCTGCTCCCAGTCGTGCTTCCAGGTCTTCACCCGGGCGCCTGCGCCGGAAATGTTGAAGTTCATGGACCCCATGTTGAGGCTGCACATCTCCGGCTTCGCCAGCAGCGGCGCTTCCAGCCGGTCGGCGAGGGTCATGTTGAGGCCGCCGCCGGTGGTGATGTTCAGCACGGCGTCGGTGCTCTGCTTGATGATGGGCAGGAAGCGCATGAACAGCGCCGGGTCGGGGGAGGGTTCGCCGGTGGCGGGGTTGCGGGCGTGCAGGTGGATGACGGCGGCGCCAGCCTCGGCGGCCTCGATGCTGCTGGCGGCGATCTCCTCCGGCGTGATTGGGAGGGCGTCGGACATGCTGGGGGTGTGTATGGCGCCGGTGATGGCGCAACTGATGACGACTTTGCCGGGCATGGGCTGGGGCTTCCTCGGATGGCGTTTGGGCGATGTTGCACCCCTCTCGGCCCGGCGGCTAGACCGGGCGGGCTGGCGCAGGTATGGTGCCGAAGTGTCGTCCGCGTAGCTCAGCAGGATAGAGCACAGGATTCCTGGTTGGTTGAATTGGGCGCGGCGCGCGGAAACGGCGCCGTGGAACCGCTCAAAGTCGGGGAACGCTTCGGTGCGCTTGCGCCATGCCGATCCCGAGCCAAGCTCTGTCCGAAAGGGTGGGGACGGTGTAGAGACTGGACGGGCGGCGCCTGGGGGCCTCTGGTTGAGGTCTATGGCGGAGGGACAGTCCAGACCACGAACGGCCCGGCGCGTGCCGGGGCGGCGGCGAAAGCCGAAGTGGGATGAATCCTGGGGCCGTGGGTTCGAATCCCGCCGCGGACACACTTTTCCCATAGTCATTGTTCGCGTGGCGCCATCGCCTGCCTGGGATGGGTTGCGCCACCTTGTTCAGGTGCGAGCGGCCGTTGCGATGTCGTCCAGCGGCGTGCGGGTATCGCGCATCAAACGGTTCTTCGCCCGCATGCCCAGTCGAGTCCACACCTTAGAACCAGCGTAGTGCCTGTTCCGCCCCAGCCACAATCCGAGAACGCTTGCACCCAAAAACGGTCGTCAGGACGCATAATTTCGTCATGAAGAAAGTACGGCGTCACACCTTGTAGAGCCCGATATGCAACTTGATTTCCCGTGTGGACGACTGGCGATGACGCTCGGCGTCCTTTCCCTTGCTGTCGCCCCGCTTTTGGCGCAGCCGCGAGGCCCCACCGGCCAACCTCACACTGGTGTCCCATGACCCACCCCGCCGCAAGCGCATCCAGCACCGACCGCAAGGCCCTGATGGCGGCGACGGCCCAGTTCCAGGCTCCGTCCCTGCGCTGCAGCCTGTGGCAATTCGCCTCGACGTTCCTAGCCTACTTGGCCGTCACGGTGACCATGTATGCGCTGGTGGGAGTTTCGGCCTGGCTCGTGTTGGCCCTGGCAGTACCGGCGGCTGGGTTGCTGGTGCGTTTGTTCATCGTCCAGCATGATTGCGGCCACGGGTCGTTCTTCCGGTCCCGCCGGGCCAATGACTGGCTCGGACGGTTCTGCAGCGCCATGACCTTCGCACCCTATGAGTTCTGGCGCCGGCAGCACGCGAACCACCATGCCAGCTTCAACAACCTCGACCGCCGCGATTCCGGCCTCGACATCTACTCGACCTGCGCGACGATGCGGGAATATCAGGCGCTGTCGCCAGCGCGTCGCCTGCTGTATCGCACGGTGCGCCACCCCGTGCTGACCCTGTTCCTGCTGCCGCCGGTCGTCTTCGTCCTGCTGTATCGCGTGCCGTTCGACACGACGCCGTCTGCCAAGCGGGAGCGTTGGAGCGTGCTCGGCACCAACCTCGCCCTTGCAGGCGTGCTGGGGACGCTGATGCTGCTGCTTGGCGCGGGTCCGGTCCTGATGGTGCAGGGGCCGACCATCGGCCTGGCGTCCATCGTGGGCGTCTGGCTGTTTTCGGTGCAGCACCGGTTCGAGGAAGCGCAGTGGGCGCACCAGGACGCCTGGAACCCGGTGCAGGCGTCGCTGGACGGCAGCTCCTATCTCAAGCTGCCGCGCGTGCTGCAATGGTTCACCGGCAACATCGGCTTCCACCACGTGCACCATTTGTCGCCGCGCGTGCCGAACTACCGGCTGCAGGCGTGCCACATGGCCCGGCGGGAGATGGGCCAGGTGACGACGCTG
>CAXTDP010000504.1:0-4689 GCA_964242295.1 uncultured Acetobacteraceae bacterium
GGCTGCTGCAACGGTCGGACGCCCACGTCTATCTCACCTACCCCTTCGTGCTGTCCTGGAGCCTGCGGGAGGCCCTGGCCTGCGGCTGCGCCGTCGTCGGCAGCGACACCGCCCCGGTCCGGGAGTTCGTGACCCACGGCAGGACCGGCCTGCTCACCCCCTGCCTCGACCCGGACGGCGTGGTCGCCAGCGTCGCCCGCCTGCTGGACGACCCCCCCCTGGCCCGCCGCCTCGGCCGCGGTGCACGCCGCCTGGCCGAGAGGACGCTGCGGATGGACGATTACCTGGCCGCCTACCAGGCCCTGATCGACCGCGTCGTCGCCGGCTAGTCTGCAATCGTCCTGACTGGGACAGTCAGGGCGATTTGGGTCTAGTCTAGCCGGTCAGCCAGGACGGCACCGGCAATCCCTTGCCACGCAGGAACTCCGGGTTGAACAGCTTGGACTGATAGCGGGCGCCGCCGTCGCACAGGATCGTCGCCACGGTGTGCCCCGGCCCCAGCCCGCGTGCCACGGCGATCGCCGCCGCGACGTTGATCCCGGCGGAGCCGCCCACCGACAGGCCCTCGTGGATCAACAGGTCGAACACCTGCTCCAACGCCAGCGCGTCGGGGATGCGCACGGCGTCGTCGACCGGCGCGCCCTCCAGGTTGCCGGTCACCCGGGACTGCCCGATCCCCTCGGTGATCGAGCTGCCCTGCACGCTCAGGTCACCGGACTTCACCCAGCCGTAGAGCCCGCTGCCCTCCGGGTCCGCGAGCACGATGCGGGTCGCCGGGTCCGCCGCCTTCAACGCCATGCCCACGCCGGCCAGCGTGCCGCCGGTGCCGCAGGCACAGGTGAACGCGTCCACCCGCCCGGCCGTGGCCAGGATCTCCGCCCCGGTGGTCAGGCGATGCTCCTCCCGGTTGGCCCGGTTGTCGAACTGGTTGGCCCAGACCGCCCCCAGCTCCTCGGCCAGCCGCCGGCTGGCATGCACGTAGTGGCCGGGGTCCCGGTACGGCTTGGCCGGCACCAGCCGCAGGTCCGCCCCGATCATGCGCAGGAACTCGATCTTTTCCCGGCTCTGCGTCTCCGGCATCACGATCACCGAACGGTAACCGCGGGCGTTGGCCACCAAAGTCAGGCCGATGCCGGTATTGCCGGCGGTGCCCTCTACCACCGTGCCGCCGGGCTGAAGCGCACCGCGCTGCACCGCATCGTCGATGATCGCCAGCCCGGCGCGATCTTTCACTGAACCGCCGGGGTTCATGAACTCGGCCTTGCCAAGGATGGTGCAGCCGGTCTCCTTCGAGACGCGTCGCAACCGGATCAGCGGCGTATTGCCGATCGCCGCGGTCAAGTTGTCTGCCCAGCCCGGTGTACGTGCGGCCATGCTAAGTCACTTCATCCTGCTAGGGTCGGTGTGTATCGGCGTGAAGTCCGGACGCCAATGGCTGCGCCATGACGTTCTGGCGCTCGCCGGCCCAGCCCTGGCCACCTGGCAGGCGCTGTTCGACTTCCTCGTCGAGGAACTGGCGCAGCGGGAGCCCGCGGATGCCCGACGCATCCGCCCGGTGCGGGTCGCGCTGCAGAACCAGCGCGACGCCTTGCTCGCCTTCGCCGGCGTGCTCAATGGCAAGCTGGCCGCCATCGCACACGTCCACGCCATCTCCGGATCCCTCGTGCGCGAGGCGTGCCTGCTGCATCGCTTGCCCAGCACTTCGCCCGCATGCTGGCAGGGATGGAACCGGCTGCGGGCGCAGATCGGGGGCAAGTTCCACGCCCTGTTCGCCGCCGTGAGCCGGGCCATGGCGGAAACACCGTGCAGCAGCTCGCTGGTGGAGAACCTCAACTCGCGGCTGCGCACCTACTTCACCCTGCGCCGCCACCTCGGCAGCTCCTACTTGGACTTGCTGCGCTTCTTCCTGAACCACCGCCGCTTCATGCGCAGCATGCGCGCCGAGCGCCAGGGCAAGAGCCCACGGGAGCTGATGACCAGCCACGGCCATCCACACTGGCTGACCCTGCTCGGCCTGGGACCGCTTCAGCCCCAGCGAGCCTGAACCGGGGAGGCTGGCCGCCTCCCGCACAAGACACCCTTCCACCGAAATCCGACCCCCCGCAGGCCGGCGGTTTCCGCGCGTCTTGTGTAACCCAAAAAGGCCGGAGTCTGAACCACGCCGTAGGCGCTGATCTCGCGCGGCCGGGTCGTCGGCCACTTCTCGCCCGTGTCCGCCCGCCTGGCCTCGAATAGCCGGTCCAGCTCGGCATCCGTTGGCGCCCGGGTCGGGTCTATGCCCAAGGCGTCAGCGGCCTCGGGTGCCATGTCGGTGCGCCAGGCCGCCCGGCTGTCCCGGCCGGTGTAGTAGGCGGTCAGCCGGCCGCCGGCGTCCGGCCGTGCCCCTGACGCCAGATCGGCACCCGGCTCCGGTTCCGGCGTGTGCTCCGTGAGGTAGGCGCGGATCAGCTTGCCGTCCGAGTTCGCGGCCAGCTTGCGGAAGGTCATCATGGCTTGGCGTCCCGCGCGGGATCGAGGCCGAAGTTGTCGGCGATGGCCTGGACCACATCGAGCGGCATGTCCCGTGTGATCTTTGCCAGCCCGACCGTGATGTCCTTCAGGTAGGCCGATTGCTGGTCTAGGCGAACCAGCAGCTCACCGATCAGCTCTTCCAGAGAGGGGCCGTCCTTCGGCGATCCCTGCTCCGGTGTGACCAGCCGGATGATGGTTTCCAGGCTCTCGCCGTGCTGGCGCTGCACGCCGGCGATCAGGGCGATGCCGCCGTTTGCTCCCCGCATGCCCTTGCTGATCTGCACCAGCGTGCCGTCTGCCTCGATGTCCATTATGCGTGCTCCATGATTTCCGAAACCATGGGGGACGCGGACGCGAATGGCCCTGGTCGATACCACCAGCCTCGAGAAGGCGGACTGAACTCCCTCCTGTACTGGCTCATCCCGTTGTGTCCTTCTCCTTGCTCCTCCGGCCCTTTCCTGCCCTTGCGGCTTTTCTCCGCATCGGGTGTAGTCGAGCCAGGGAGCGCTCCCATCCGGGCGCGCCCGATGCCGCGTAGCAGTGATGACCTGGAACCTGGCCTTGCCGTACCCGCACCGGGCACGCGGCCCGGCTGGTGGAGACCGACGACCCGATGCAGGACATGGACGCGCCGCCGCGGCGCGACGACGCTGAAGAAGCTGAGACAGCTTCAGCCGAAACGAGGATGCGCTTGGCGCTGGAACGGCTGGGCACCCGTTCCAGCCCGGTCCAAGGCGGACCAGGCAGCAGGGCCAACGTCGCTGCGGCGACCACTCGCAGCACCCGCGCCACGGCGCAGTTGCAGAAGCGCTTCGTGCGCGATGGCGACGTGCCCGTGGAGCGCGTGCGGCCGCCAGCCCGCCTGTCGAGCGAGGTCGGTCGCGAGTTGGCCGAGGAGCGCACGGCGCGTCAACGCGCAGACCAGGCCCTAGCCGAGGCCCAGGCCACCATCAGCCGCTTGCAGGCGGCCCTGTCCCGGGCGGAAGGAGCTGCGCGTGCGTCGCGCGAGGCTGTCGAGGAACGCGAAGCAGCAATGGCGGAGCTGCGGCGCGTGGCGCAGCGGGAGGCGGCACTGGCCGAGGCGGCGCAGGCTGAGGCCGAGAGGCAGCGGTCTGCGGCCAAGCTGAAGCGGGTGCCGACCCCGGCCAGGGAACCAGAGCCTGTCAGGTGGTGGTTGGACTACCTGAAGGAGCCGCGCTCGTAGCGCTCAAACCTTGAGGACCTGCCTTGAACAACGTCAGGCGCCCTGGCCACCATACCAAGGCTGTGCGCTGCACCACTACCCTTGTTGGATGGCGGCCCATGGTAGACAGCTTGCGGCCTTGAGGTTCGTTTTGCGCCCATCGCGGTCGACGCTGTAGAGCTCGGCGACCAGGAACGCTGCAACGCCCGCGTTGGCGATGTGGACGGAGGTAAACATGCGTGCTCGGCTCTGCGCCGCGATGAAGCAGCGAAAGCTGGCTATATTCTCTGCGCCCGCGTCTCCAGCGGCTACGACGGTGGTCACGCCGTCAAACGGGACCACTACGTTAGCCGAAATCCGCCTCTAGCATTAAACGTCAACCCATTCGCTTCGGAGAACTCAGTCGGAGGCTGCCCTAGGTGGTTCAGACTGCCTAGCCTAATGACCACGCCCCCGATTGGCCCAGATACGGCGAAGCAAGTGAGATAGCGCTCGCCTATAACCCTTCAGCCGACGCCTCTGCGGCACTCACTTCCTCAGCCGGCTCGGCCGCAACCTCCGCGGCCCGTACGTTCTCCGGGGGCGCTTCTTTAGCGCGGCTTCGAGCGGCGCCAAGCTGGTCGAACACCAGCGGATCGTGGCCTTCGAAGACCAAGTGGTAATCTGCACCCACGGCGGTGTGGGAAGCCTGGTCAATCTTGCCGATTTTCCGGATTATCCAGCCCTCGCCGCGATCAACCAAAGTGGGCGGCAGGGTCACAATTCGGCTGGGCGGACGCTTGTCGTCACGACCGCGGCCCGGACCACCAGAGCCGCCCTTGCCGCCTTTCCGCTCGCGGCTGTTCATGTCGAATTGCGCTGGGGCGGCCGACTTAGCCTTGGGTGGGCCAGGTGATTTAGCCATAAGACTTGTCCTAATTTGAGCCGAAGCGGGTAGCGGTCCCTTAGTGCCCGTTTGAGAATGCTCACATGATAGGGTGAGCCAGCCTTCGGAG
>CAXTDP010000505.1:0-4679 GCA_964242295.1 uncultured Acetobacteraceae bacterium
CTGGCGCAGGGCACATCAAGCCGCCGCACAACGTTCACACCTGAAACGAAAGCGAAAACTGTAATGCTAGCCTAACGTCAATGAGATCGGGTGGAATGTGGCCCCTCACTGTCCCGGTATGAGTTCGATCACCTCGCTGGCAGCATTCTCGACGGCGCCACGTGAGAACAGCAGCGGCACATAGTGTCCATCCGCCCAAAGCGGGGCAAGGTCACGGTAATGCGGGTTAAACGGGTCTCCTGACTGACCTGGCGCGTTGATGGTCCTGCTGGCGTCCCAATTGCCGACATCAAGCACCATGCGGAAGGACGCACCGGCCGTAAGGGCGAAGTCCGACGGGCGATAGCTCGTGGCGTGCGGGATGTTGGCGCCGCCGCCGATCTCCAGCGGTCCCACGCGCATCTGCGCCCGCATGGACGGGTCAACGAGTGGCTCTAGCGCGTGATCGAACTGCGCGTGATGTAGCTTGCCCCACGTCCATCCCGCCTGGTCGTCGCCCAATGCCTTGCGGACCTCGGCGACAGCTAAGCCGACGCTCCGCAGCAGTACGGCGTCCCGCGCGCCCGAGGGGGCCGCGCCAAGCGAGGCGTCAGGGTGCTCCAGCAGATCGAACAGGGGCGTGACCCCGCCATTGCCGACCAGCGCCCGCGCCGCCGCGGGCGTTCCCGCTGCCACCAGCGTTGGGCCGAGGTGCTTCGACACCCAAACTTCGAACACCGCGCCGGCCGCGCTGTCACGGCTGCTCCGGGCATCCCACGTCTTGAGCAGCTGCAGGCCCGTGGCCGTGTCGGCGTCCTCGGACTGCAGCGGCAGGATCAGCGCGACTAGCCGGCGGCCCAGCATGGAGGTGTCATCGTTCTGCAAGTCCATAGCATCGGCCAAAGTCAGCTTCGGCTTGGTCGCCAGCACCTCCATGATCCGCTGCCAGCGGGACGGGTCCGCCCATTGGTCGAAGCCGATGCGGCGTTCGGCGATGGGATAGTCGGGTGGCAAGTTCATCTGGTTGGCAGTGGCAACGTAGCCTGCGGCCGGGTTGTAGGACCGGGGAAGCTGGTCGTTCGGCAGAAAGCCTTGCCACTCGTAGCGGCCGTCGCCAGGGACAGGCAGCAAGCCGTCGTAGTTGACCCGCCGCGGCGCCATGCCGGCCGGGACCCAGCCGATGTTGCCGTCCACATCGGCATAGACTTGGTTCTCGGACGGTGCGCCCCAGCGGTTCATGGCGGCCAGGAACCCCCGCCAGTCTTGTGCCGTCATGTAGTCCGATGAGCCGAAATAGGCCGACGTCCCCGGCTCGAACCACACAGAACGCAGCGCAAAGGCAAGGTGTTTGGCCGGGTCTGCGGCCAGGACAGGGCCATGCCGGGTAAAGTGCAACTCCAACTCGCGCGGTGGCTGGCCCTTCACCTCGACCAACTCCTGAACGACCCGCATGTCTTCCCAGACGCCGTTGTAGCGGTATTGGTCGGGGTTGGCCGGGTTCAGTTCGTAGACATACAGATCCTCTTGGTCAGTCCCGAAGATCGTGAGACCGAAGGCGATCCGTTCGTTATGACCGATGGAGATGCCCGGCAGCGCCGGCTCCCCGGCCCCAATCACATTCATGCCCGGCGCGCTCAGTTGCACGATGTAGCGCAGCGACGGGACGCTGTGCTCCCGGTGCGGATCGTTGGCCAGGATGGGCCGGCCCGTCGCAGTTCGGGCACCGGCCACCACCCAGTTGTTGCTGCCGATCGCGTCCACGCTGCTGGCCGCCTTGTCGAACAGGGTGGCAGGATCGTACGCCTCCGCGCGCTTGTCTGGCGCCGTGAACACAGCGTTGCGGGTTGCCAAATCGTAGTCCCGCAGCACGTCGTCCGGGATGGAGCACGGGTCCAAGCCGGTCGGGACGGAGGTGGTCCAGCCTGGATCCAGCTTGAGGCGCAGCCGGTCGGCTTCCACCGACCCGGTGGCGCAAGCGACCTGGGTGCGCCGCACCTCGGAGGTGACATTGCGCGTTAGGCCGTGGCTGCGCACACGCACTACGTCGTCAATCGACCAAGTGTCGGGCGTGTTGCCCGCGATGCGGAACTCTGGCGGCAGCGGCTGCGTGCCGGCGCGCGTTTCGTGCACGAAGGCGTTGATGCCTTGGACGAAGGCGGCGGCATACGCCTTGGCGTCCGGCCCGTAAGCCTGCCATTCCTGGTCGAGATCGCCGTGGTAGGTGAACTTCCGGGCCGCACGGTCTTGGTCGAGGAAGAGAGGGCCGAAGTCTTTCGCAAGCAGGCCCAGGCCGCGCTTGCGCCACAGGTCTATCTGCCACAGCCGGTCCCGCGCCGCGTTGTAGCCTTGCAGGAAGAAAGCATCATGGGTGTTGGCGGCGAAGATGTGCGGGATACCCCAGTAGTCCACGATGATCTGCGCCCCGGCCTGCAAGCCTGTGACGGATCGGGTGGAGGTCCGAGCGGCACTTGGCGTGTCAGCCCGCGCTGGCGGAGCGGCGCCAGCCAGCATCGTCGCTGCCAGGGCCAGACACCGGAGCACTCCTACGGCATGAGCGGACATCGCTTCTCTCCCGTCTTGATTTGGACGCGCGGCCGGTCCCGGATGGCACGCGAAGCCAGCATCCAGGGTATCACGCATTTCGCGGGCTTGAACCTTTACGGCAGGGCCGTCAACAGTACGGAAAGACTGGGTGATCCGTGGGGCGAAGGCTGAACCTGATGGATAGGCTCGTCCGACCGCCGCTTCGTGATCTGGAGCAGTACCCAGCTGGAAGGTTGAAGCCGGCCTGGCTGTAAGTCACGGCACAATCTTCTGCGGTGTTTCCGTCCAATTCAGCTGTGCTGCCTGTCCACCATACGAGGCGCTGACACCCACGAAAGCTTTGCAAACACGCCGATGACAAACTTGGCCCTCTATGTTATACAACATGTTGTGTAACATCGAAGGGGCAGAGATGGTCGAGGTCAGTTCAGCTGAGGTCCAGCGCAACTTCGGTGTCTACCGAGAAATGGCCGAGGGCACCAAGGCGGACCCGGAAGCGGTCACCGTGTTGCATTACAACAAGCCATCGGTCGTCATCGTGTCAGCGGAGGAGTACGCGCGGCTGAAACGGCGCGACAAGCGGGTGGTACTCACCGAAGACCTGCCTGAGTGGCTGGCACAGCAAGTTGCCTCAAGTGAAATGGAGCTGCGGTTCGCGCACCTGGACGATCCCACATAGGTGCCGTTGCCGGAGCTGACCATCGGTCTTGTGGTTCGTTACGAGTATCTCTGGGCTCGCAGAGCAGCAATGCAGGACGCAGCGTCGGCCTTGCCTTTGACCGCTGACAAAGATCACCCCGCCTGTATTGTCGCGACATTTCGAAGGGAGGGTAAACTTGAGGACTTCGTCGTTTACCTTCCAGTCTCCCATACCCCGCCAGGACCAGGCGAAGAGGGCGTGGAGCTGACTGCGCACGCCAAGGTTGCGGCGGGCCTAGACCCCGGGCGCCAGTGGGTTCTGGTGTCGGAATGCAACATCGACGCTTGGCCCTTCGACCTTCGCCAGCTTCCGCAAGTGCCGGGCGTATTCCACTACGGGCACCTGCCGCCGACGACCTTCCGCGACATACGTGATCGGTTCGCCGCGCGTCATCGCGCCAAGCATGTGCGCCAAGTGGACCGGTCCTGATGCTGACTACAGGTTTCGGCCGGAAGTTTATATTTCATAAGGTAAATTCTGCATCTGTAATCGTGAAGGTAATCGGTTCTATCCTGGAGTGCAGCATCCTTTTCTTCTCGTGGGCTTGACAGTCGGAAGGCGACCACGGCGCGCAGCGAATCCGCCTCATGTCCGCCGGTTGTAGGTCAAGTGTCGTCAGTGCTTTCTTTCCCGCCCAACTCGGCGGCAAGTTGCCGGGCTGCACGTTCCAAGGCCGGCGAGGACCGCTGTCCCTTGCGACCGCCACCACGGACCAGCCGGCGCCGCAACTGTCGCGCCGCAGTCAGAGCAAAGTGTGCCAGCGCTTCG
The DNA here is from genome assembly GCA_964242295.1 of uncultured Acetobacteraceae bacterium. Lineage (GTDB taxonomy): Bacteria > Pseudomonadota > Alphaproteobacteria > Acetobacterales > Acetobacteraceae > DASWOJ01. The sequence goes on from CAXTDP010000505.1 coordinate 3,992, forward strand.
TCGGACAGCGCGGCCGCAGGTTCGTCCAACTCGGCTGGAGACAGCCGTGCCGCTATATGTGTGATGTCGTCCGCATCCGGTGCTGGACCGTCTGGCTTAATTTGCGTTTTCTTGGCCAATCCCTTCCGAGGCCGGCGGGCAGCACGGGCCCCCTGCGCCACGGGCTTGGTGATGGTGCCGAACAGGTCGGGTTGTTTTCCATCGACGACTGGTACTCGTGTCACGAGCGGACTTTCCGGCGCTTCACCATGCTTACCTCAATGGCCAGCAGTTAAAGAAAGCAGCGGCGCTGTTTGCTGAGCCGAAGTGGGTGCCGACGACGATGAGGGCTCGGAAGAGATTAGGCGGCAGGTCATGCAGGCTGCAACTTTCCGGGTCAAGCTTGCTGGATCAGGCCGGCAACCGCCCAGTTCAGGACAATCGTAACTCCCAAGCACCTTTCGGATAGCCTGCGGTGAGTCCCGAGGGCCACAGGTAACAGTTCTTTTTCCGAAGCGCGTTGATTCTGCTGGCGTGTCCAGCCCGGCCATGAGTCAAGACTGGGGTGGACAAAACTCCGACCCTGGCGGAACTGATTGGCGCGCTGCGACGTGATGTCGACAAGCTGCGCGAGGAAAACACCGCACTCTACCAGTAATTGCTCAGCCTCTGGCGTCTGAGGCCTTTGTGGGTGGGTAGCGCTCGCCCC
>CAXTDP010000506.1:0-4646 GCA_964242295.1 uncultured Acetobacteraceae bacterium
CTGCTGGCGCTGCGCCACCCCGCCGCCGTCGCTGCGTCGCTTGCCGCCCGCAACGGCTTCCCGGCGCGGCTGTCCCTGCTGCTCTGGCTGCGCCACATGCTGGACGCCGAGCATGGGACCCGTGGCATCGCCCGTGCCGTCGTGTCCTACGACGCGCTGCTGCAGGACTGGCGCGGCACGATGGCCCGGGCCGGCGCCCGGTTGGGCCTGGGCTGGCCCGCCGGCCTGGACGCCCCCGCCGCCGACATTGACGCCTTCCTCGATCCTGCGCTGCGCCACACCCCGGCGGACGCCGTCCCGGACACCACGCTGGCCGACTCCGCCTATGCCGAGGTTTGGACACGGCACGCCTGGACGGCCCTGCACGCGCTTGAGACCGACGGCAAGAACCCGGCCGCGCTGGACATCCTGGACCGCGTGCGCGCGCAGTTCGACGACGCCTGCCGCCTGTTCGCCCCCGCCCCTGCCCGAACTGTAGCCCGGCCAAACCTGCACCAGGTGACGCTGTGCGCCGCCGACAGCCGGTATGTCCCGCTGACGATGCTGGCCCTGCGCGGCTCCGCGCTGGCCTGCAGCTTCGGCGACGCCGTGCTGTTCACCGACTCCCCTTCTGCCACCCCCGCTCATGCCCTCCCTGCTCATGTCCCGTCTGCTCATGTCATGCCGGGAAATGCGCCGGAGTCCCGCCCGTTCCGGGTCCACCCCATCCCGCCGCTCGCCTCGTGGGACGCCTACTCGGCATTCATGCTGCACGGCCTGGCCGGGAAGATCGCGACGTCCCACGCCCTCGTGGTGCAGTGGGACGGTTGGGTGACGGACCCCGCTGCCTGGGACGCGGCCTTCCTCGACTGGGACTACATCGGCGCTCCCTGGCCGGGCCTCGGCGCGGCAGGGGCGGGCAGGGAGGTCGGCAACGGCGGGTTCTCGCTGCGCTCCCGCCGGCTGCTCGACGTCCTGGCCGGGCCAGGCTTCGCGCCGGTGCCGGGCGTGGCGGAGGACGTGCTGATCTGCCGGACCTGGCGCGGAACGCTGGAACGCGGATACGGCATCCGCTTTGCCCCGCCCGACGTCGCAGCCCGCTTCTCCTATGAGCGCGTGCCCCCGTCCGGCCCCACCTTCGGCTTCCACGGCCTGTTCAACGCCTGGCGCCACCTAGACGACGCCGGGCTGGCCGGCATGGTGGCGCTGCTGCCCGGCCCGGCGCTGCACGGGCGGGAGTTCGCCGAGCTGGCGGCGCTATGCTTCCTGCACGGACGGCATGCGGCGCTGCCAGGCATGGGCAGCCGATGGGTGGCGGAGCAGGACGTGGGCGCGATGACCGAGGCGCTGTGGGGCGTTCTGGGAGGGGACGGCCTGGTGCAGGACTGCCTGCGTCGGATGGGCCTAGGTAGCAACGCATGACCGCGGACATGTGGATCGGGATCGCGCAGGGAACCCTCGTTCAGTCCGGTGTCGGCAGGGCGTTGGTGCATGAACGGGCCAAAATCGCGCCGGCGCCGGGACCAAGACGTCAGCCGGTCAAGACGTCATCCAGCCGGGCATCCGCTTGCCGCTTGCGGCCCGGCGCAGGGGCGCGCGCGTCCATGGCCTGAGCGAGTGCTGCACAGGTTTGCAGCACCTCTCCGGCTGGAACCGGGTGGCTGAACAGGAAGCCTTGCACCTCCGTGCAGCCTGTCTGCTCGAGCAAGGCAAGCTGCTCCCGGGTTTCCACACCTTCGGCCGTCGTCGCCATGCCGAGTTTCCCGCACAGGTCGGTGATGGAGCCGACAATCGCGTCGCTGTCGCCATCGCCGCCAAGTCCCTCGATGAAGGAACGATCAATCTTGATCTTGTTGAACGGAAACCGGCGCAGGGAGCTTAGCGAGGAGTATCCCGTCCCGAAATCGTCCATTGCAATGCTGACCCCGAGAGCCCTGAGCTGCTGCAATGTGACCAGCGTCGCATCGGTATCCTCCAGCATGGCGGTCTCGGTGATCTCAAGCTCAAGCCGCGCCGGCGCGAAGCCCGTCTCGTCCAGCGCCGCCGTCACGTCTCGGACCAGCGTCCGAGTGCCCAACTGAACCGCAGAGAGATTGACCGCAACCTTGATGTTCGCGGGCCAGGACATCGCATCGCGGCAAGCCTGCAGCAGCACCCACGCGCCGATCGGCACGATCAGGCCGACCTGCTCCGCCAACGGGATGAACTCCGCCGGAGGGATCATGCCGCGCTCGGGATGCCGCCACCGGATCAACGCTTCCATGACCGCGACGGTGCCGGACCGGACATTGATGAGCGGCTGGTAGAACACTTCGAACTCGCGGGTCAGCAAGGCCCGCCGCAGGTCCACTTCCATCAGCCGCCGCGCCTGCATCAAGGCGTCCATCTCCGGTTCGTAAAAGCGGTGGCAGCCGCGGCCGTCGGCCTTGGCGCGATACAGGGCCAGGTCGGCGTTTTTTAGGACCTGATCCGCACTGTTTCCGTCGTTCGGCACGACGGCGATGCCGATGCTGGTGCCAACGACGACCTGGTGCCCGTTCAGGTGGTAGGGCTCGCTCAACGCCGCGACGATCCGCAGCGCGAGGGATGTTGCGGCCGTAGGCTCGTCAAGACCCGACTGAATGATGGCAAACTCGTCCCCACCCAACCGGGCAACCGTGTCGCACTCGCGAACCTGCAACTGCAGGCGCCCGGTCACCGCCCGCAGCAATGCGTCGCCGGTTGGATGGCCCAGCGTGTCGTTGACCGACTTGAACTGATCAAGGTCCAAGTAGAAGACCGCGCTCAGATCGCCCCGGCGTCCCCGGGCGATGGCATCCGTTAGCCGGTCATGGAACAGCACGCGATTCGGCAGGCCGGTCAGCGCGTCATGATGCGCCATATGCTGTATCTGAGCTTCGGCGTTGCGGCGCTCGGTAACGTCCTCGATGATCACCAGCCATCCATTCTCCCCGGCTGGCTGGTAGTTGACCGCGAACGAACGGCCATCCCCAAACATGCAGCCCTCATTGCCGCGGGTGCCCGCTGCCTTCAGCCGGTGGAGGATGCTGACGAGCTGCTCGACGTCACAGGTTGGCAGGCCCGAACCGTCGGACGCCAGCCGGAACAGCGCCTCGAACGTGGTTCCGGAGGGAACCGCGGCTTCCCGCATGTCGAGCAACTCGTAAAGGCGCTGGTTTGCCACCACCAGCCGGTCGTCCACGTCGAACATGCACAGCGCATGCGACATGTTGCTCATCGCGACCCCAAACCGTCCATTTTGCAAGTGCATCGCCCGCTCCGCCGCCGCCCGCTCGTTCGATAGCCTGAGCAGGCTTTCCGCGTTGAGCCTGGCAGCCTCCGCTGCAGCCTCGGACACTTGCGCCTGGTGCAGGCGGCGTTGCCCGCGCACCATTCGAAGCGATATGAGGGCCGCCGCCACGATCAAGGCGCCGAGAAGGACGGCTGCCCCGCCAAGGCTTGCGGCCTCCTGGCGCCAAGCTTGCAAGATGCTCGAGCTGGTGTTGGAAACGGTGAGCATGACTGGGAAGTGCTGAAGCAGGCGGCGGGCGTAGAGCCGGTCCATGCCGTCCACGAGGCTCGTCTGGTGGATGATCTTCTCTTGTGCGTCGGGGTCTTCAAGACCCTGGAATATGGGTTGTCGAGAAAACGAGTCGCCGATGCGGGGTGCGACATGCGGGTGCCGTGCCAGCAGCACGCCGTCACTGCGAAACAGCGCCACAGAGCCGGCTGGCTGGGGCGCGACTGCTCCATAAAGCCTTTCTAGATAGTTCAGATTGATCGCCCCAACGATCAACCCCAGCATGGCGCCGTCAGCGGAGACGAACTTGCGGGCGATATAGATGTTCCAGCTATTGTTGCTCCGGTTCTGAACTGGCCTGGCGACGAAGCTTACCGGGCCTGACCCGTCTTTCAGTGCCTCGAAATAATCCCGGTCGGCGACATTGACCGTGGGGATCGGCCAGAAGCGGCTGAAGTTCACGACGTTGCCGTTGGAGTCAACGGCGATCAGCGCGTCAACTTGCGGCAGTCCGGCAATACGGCTGCGGAGCTGCTCGTGGACAGCCCGACCCTCCATCCAGCGGCGGAACTCATCGGGCGTACTGACGCCGTCGTTCTGCAATTTCTCCACGATGCTGACCTCGATCAGCTCGACTGCCTCGAAGGCACGCTCGGCCTGGTCCGCCAGGACCACCGCCAAGCCTTTCAACTGGTCGCCGGCCGCGGTCAGTTCATGGTTGCGAAGCTGTGTGATGATCGTGCCGGTCGTCACCATAAGGATGAGGATCGGCACAACGACGATGGCCAGGATCTGGCCGCCGAGCCCAGCCCATAGCCAAGATCGCAAACGGACAACATGCTCGTCCCTCACTGACGCACGTCCGCCTGCAAGGTTGAACCATTTTCCAATTCAGGTGCCATGCCGCAAGTCTGCCAATCCCGTATTGATTTACCGTAAACGGGAGCGCCGTACTTCCAAGACCCGCCTGAACCCGCTGATGGCGCTGCCGGGGCGCAGCCGATGCGAGTGCGCGTTGGCGCCGTCAGCCTCATGACCGGCGGGCGCGCAAGACGGGTTGTCGCAAGGCTGAAAGCCTATTTATTAAGCGATCCTAGCAGCCTGTCGGACTTAGCGCGACGCGGATGCATGCTGTAGGATTGGTGGA
>CAXTDP010000507.1:0-4643 GCA_964242295.1 uncultured Acetobacteraceae bacterium
TGATCCGCCTGAACCGCCCGGCGGCGCTGAATGCCCTGTGCGACCAGTTGATGACCGAACTTGGCGCCCAGCTCCTCGCCTTTGACGCCGACCCGGCGATCGGCGCCATCGTCCTGACCGGCTCGGACAAGGCCTTCGCCGCCGGGGCCGACATCAAGGAGATGAAGGACCGCACCTACCCCGCCGTGCTGTTCAACGACTTTATCGGCGACCGCTGGGAAACAGTGCTGCAAGTCAAGAAGCCCGTCATCGCCGCCGTCGCCGGCTTCGCCCTGGGCGGCGGCTGCGAGCTGGCGATGATGTGCGACCTAATCCTGGCCGCCGACACCGCCAAGTTCGGCCAGCCCGAGATCAACCTGGGCGTCATCCCCGGCGCGGGGGGCACCCAGCGCCTGACCCGCGCGGTCGGCAAAAGCAAGGCGATGGACATGTGCCTGACCGGACGCATGATGGACGCCGCCGAGGCCGAGCGCTGCAACCTGGTCAGCCGCATCTTCCCTGCCGCCGACCTTGTGGCGGAGGCGCTCAAGGTCGGTGAGAAGATCGCCTCGCAAAGCGCCGTGGCCGCAGCCCTTGCCAAGCGCGCCGTTAATGCGGCGTTCGAGACGACCTTGCATGAGGGCGTGCGGACGGAGCGTGCGTTGTTCCTTCCCCTGTTCGGCACCCCCGACCAGCACGAGGGCATGACGGCATTCACCGAAAAGCGGAAACCGAAATTCGCCAGGAGTTGACGTCCAGCAGGAGTTGACGGCCAGCCCAGATATTCCGCGCCTGACACATTTTGGTAACGCTCGGTGTCCCCAAGCTTGACTTGGAGGGGGGTGGTCAATAGAACGCTTTCCTTCCTGGTACGCCGTGCGTGCCCGTACCGATTGCTGTTGAGAGAGTTCATGGCGAACACCGCATCCGCGCGTAAGCGCATCCGTCAGACTGCCAAGCGCACTGCGCGCAACACCGCCCGCAAGTCTCGGATGCGGACGTTTATAAAGAAGGTCGAAGTTGCCTGTGCTACGGGCGACAAGGCTGCCGCCGCTGAGGCTCTGCGGGCTGCTCAGCCCGAGATGCAGCGTGCTGCCGGCAAGGGCATTGTGCACAAGAACACAGTAGCCCGTAAGTTGTCGCGCCTGTCCGCGCGCATCAAGGCGCTTGCTTCGGCTTGACGTCCTAGGCGGCTTGAGCTGCCTACATTAATTGTAGTTGTTGTATTGAAGCGGACGCAGTCATGCGTCCGCTTTTCTTTGTGGCCGTCCCTTAGCAAAGAGTGATTTGGTAGTTTTCGATTGCTCCTTGGCCGCTTTTGATTTAGCTTTCGTTCCGCGGTGACCCCCTGGTCCTGCTCCCTATACGGCCCCGTCGTAGTAGCTTGCTGCGGCGAACGGGACAACTCGCTCTAGGTGGCTCGTGCCGCCGGCAGGATGGTATTGATGGCGTCCTACCCAGGCAGTGTCGAGTTCGAGCCAGAGTTCAACGGGCGGCCCAATACTGCCTCCGGTGACGCTGACCTGCCCGACGATGCCGCCGGGACCATGCACGCCTTTGCCAACGATGCTTCCCACAGCGGTGACGCGGAGCTTGCCGGGATTTGGGCGCGTGTGCGCGAACGCCTGCAGGGCGACGTGGGTGAGGTCGAGTTCCGCATGTGGCTTCGCCCCATGACGCTGGGCGGCTTGGACGGCGACGAAGTGACGCTGCTGCTGCCGACCCGTTTCCTGCGGGACTGGGTGCGTGGTCATTACGCAGACAAGCTGAACGAGTTGTGGCAGCAAGAAGACAAGCGTGTCCGCCGTGTGGACATACGCGTCGGCGGCGTGACGGCGCCGTTGGCCGGGGCGCCAGAGCTTGCACCGGCAACCACCCTGCCCCGCGCTGCCCAGCCCGCCCCAATGCCGCGTCCGGCTGCTGCGGCCGACGCCAAGCTGGACATGGCCGCGCCGCTGGACCCACGCTTCGAGTTCGACAGCTTCGTCGTCGGCAAGCCGAACGAATTCGCTTATGCCTGCGCCCGCCGGGTCGCGGAACGCCCGAGCAGTCCCGGCTTCAACCCCCTGTTCCTGTATGGCGGCGTGGGCCTCGGCAAAACGCATCTGATGCACGCCATCGGTCTGGAACTATCCCGCAAGGACGGCCTGCACGTCCAAGTCGCCTACATGTCGGCCGAGAAGTTCATGTATCGCTTCATCGCCGCCATACGCAGCCAGTCCACGATGGAGTTCAAGGAGCAGCTCCGCAGCGTGGACGTGCTGATGGTGGACGACCTGCAGTTCCTGATCGGCAAGGACAACACGCAGGAAGAGTTCTTCCACACCTTCAACGCCCTGGTGGACGCCGGCAAGCAGATCGTGGTGTCGGCGGACAAGTCGCCTTCCGACCTGTCCGGGTTGGAGGACCGCCTCCGCACTCGGCTGGGCTGCGGCATGGTCGCCGACCTGCATGCCACCACGTTCGAGCTGCGCATCAGCATCCTGGAAGCCAAGGCGACCCGTGGCGGCGCTCAGGTGCCGCCGAAGGTGCTGGAATTCCTAGCCCACAAGATCACCAGCAACGTGCGCGAGCTTGAGGGCAGCCTGAACCGCTTGATCGCCCACGCCAACCTGTTCGGCCGCCCGATCACGCTCGAAAGCACGCAGGAAGTCCTGCACGACATCCTGAAGGCGCATGACCGCCGCGTCACCATCGAGGAAATACAGAAGCGCGTCGCCGAGCACTGGAACATCCGCCTGTCCGACATGAGCAGCGCCCGCCGCGCCCGCGCCGTCGCCCGGCCTCGGCAGGTCGCGATGTATCTGGCCAAGCAGCTCACCAGCCGGTCGCTTCCCGAGATCGGCCGCAAATTCGGCAACCGCGACCACACGACGGTGATGCACGCGGTGAAGGTGGTGGCGGAGCTGATCGAGACGGATGCAGACTTCAGCGAGCGGGTGGAATTGCTGCGCCGGATGCTGGAGAGCTGACCTTCCCCCCTCTCCCTCCGGGAGAGGGTTAGGGTGAGGGGGTCTTGGCTGCGAAGCGAAGAACCGAGCAAGCTATTTGAACGCAGTCAGCTTTGGATTGCCTGGTGCTTCCCCGTCTCCTCACCCCGGCCCTTTCCCGGAGGGAGAGGGAGCAGCAATCATACACAACACGTTTGCCACCGGCACGGCATCCGCTAAGGTGCGCGCCCCAGCCGCGCCTCCTGGCGGTGGCCAACAGGATGGATGCCATGAAGTTCAAGGCCGACCGTGCCACGCTGATGAAGGCGCTGGCGCATATCCAAAGCGTCGCCGAGAAGCGCAACACCATCCCCATCCTGGCCAACGCCCTGATCCGCGCCCGTGACGGCCGCCTGTCCTTCACCGCGACCGACATGGAGATCGCCATCGTCGAGGAGGTCGCCGCCAGCGTGTCCCGAGACGGCGCCGCCACGGCGCCCGCCGCCACCCTGTATGAGATCGTCCGCAAGCTGCCGGAAGGCGCCGAGCTTGAGTTCGAGATGGCCGGCGAAGGCGCCCAGATGACGCTCCGCGCCGGACGCTACGCCACGAGCCTGGTGACGCTGCCGACCGAAGACTTTCCCAGCATGACCGCCGGGAGCTTGCCGCACCAGTTCCGCCTGACCGGCTTGGCGCTGCGCGGCCTGATTGACCGCACCCGGTTCGCCATCAGCACGGAGGAAACGCGTTACTACCTGAATGGCATCTACCTGCACGCCGCCGAGAGCGACACTGGCCCGGTGCTGCGCGCCGTCGCCACCGACGGCCACCGGCTTGCGCGCGTCGAGGAGCCGATCCCCGAGGGCGCTGCCGGGATGCCCGGCGTCATCATCCCCCGCAAGACCATCGCCGAACTCCGCAAGCTGCTGGACGAGGAGGCTGGCGAGGTCGAGGTCGCACTGTCCGACACCCGCATCCAGTTCAAGGCGGGTCCGATCACCCTCACCAGCAAGCTGATTGACGGCACCTTCCCGGAATACGAGCGCGTCATCCCCAAGGACAACGACAAGGTCCTGAAGGTGGGCAAGAAGGATTTCTCCGACGCCGTGGCGCGCGTCGCCGCTATCAGCAGCGAGCGGTCGCGCCCGGTGAAGATGGCCCTTGCCCCCGACCTGCTGACCCTGTCCGCCGCCAGCCCCGAGCAGGGCACGGCGAGCGAGGAGCTGGATGGCGGCCGGGTCAACTACAGCAGCTCCCCGTTGGAGATCGGCTTCCAGGCACGCTACTTGAACGACATTACCGACCAGATCGCGGAGAAGGTGGAGTTCCACTTCTCCGATGGCTCGGCCCCGACGGTCGTGCGTGATGGTGGGGACAGCAGCGCGTTGTATGTGCTGATGCCGATGCGCGTCTGAGACGGATACGCCGGGCCAAGACATACCAGCCAGCGCACATGATTGCCGGCCGCCTGTCCGGTGCGGCGATCCGATGGACACGACGCTTGCCTCCCCAGTGGCCGGACCCCCGCATTGCCGGCCCCCTCGTAATGAAGGGGAATGCGGTGGCGCGGGGGCTGCAGCCACGGGTGCGATGCTGAGGCTCACCCGGCTTACCCTGACCCAGTTCCGCAACTACCCGGCGCTGACCTGGCGGCCTGCGGCTCGCATCTCGGTCGTCACCGGCCCGAACGGGTCTGGCAAGACCAACCTGCTGGAAGCGATCAGCCTGTTGACG
>CAXTDP010000508.1:0-4638 GCA_964242295.1 uncultured Acetobacteraceae bacterium
GCGCGCGGCGTCCTCTATCTTGAGACGCTCGGCCTCCTCGGCCGCTTTGCGCGCATCCTCATCGCGGCGGCGCGCTTCCTCGGCGGCGGAGAGGATGCTGATCTTCTCCTGCTCGCGCCGCTCGGCCTCGCGCTTGGCGTTCTCGATGGCCTGTTCGGCGAGCACCCGCTGACGCACCGCGATCTCGGTCGCGGTCAGGGCGCGTCCGGTTCCAGAAACGGGACGCGCAGAAATCGGCGGGCGCGGCGGACCACCGGGCACCACGGGGGCGTTCGGGGTTGCGGTGGGGGCAGGCGGCGGCGGCGGCGTCACCGGGGCGCGCTTCTTCCGCACCTCCACCTGCACGACCTTGGACCGGCCATGACTAAAACTCTGGCGCACTGATCCGGCGTCAACAGTGCGTCCAACCTCGGCGCGTCCCGCGGGGCGCAGTGAAAGCCGGCCCTTGGCCGTATCGGTATCGTTGTTGCCGTCGCTCATGTAACCGTCTGTCCCATCCGTCCGTTCTGCCCGGCCACGCCGAGCAGGCGATTGCATTCTATATCCAACGCCTCGGCCAGCCGGCCGTGCCGGATCGCCACGTGCACTACATGGTCACGGCTGAACACCGCGCCCAGGGCCAACGCCGATAGCGGCGACACCACCGGGGTCGCCTTGGCCCGCGCGCCGTTGCCGCTGAGGAACCGCGCCCGCTCGTCCGGGCTGCCGTCGCTGGCCTGGACCACCAGCCCGGCGCGGCCCGCCACCAGCCACTCGCGCGCCTTCTCGAAGCCGCAAACGGCCTGGCCAGCCCGCCGGGCCAATCCCAGCAGTTCCGTCACCCGCCGGAGCAGGCCCGTCTGCACCATCGCAACGAGATCGGCGGGAACCGATACCTGCCCACGCGCCGCCTTGGCGAAAGCGCCCTTATTGCGCGCGGTGTCTAGCACATCGCGGCGCGCACTCAACCAGATTCCCCGTCCCGGCAGCTTTGCGGCGAGATCAGGCACGACCGTCCGATCCGGTGCGACCACGAAGCGGATCATGCGCGCCCGGTAATCCCGTTCCCGCGTCACCACGCAACGGCGGAGCGGGCCGGTTTCCGGCTCGTCCTCCGCGTCTGATGCGCTGACTGATTCGGGGGCTGGTTCGGGACCGCTAGCCGTGGGAAGCCTCCTCGACCGGCGCGGCGCCTTCCTCACCCTCGAACCAGTGGGCGCGGGCGGCCATGACCACGTCGTTGGCCACCTCCTCCTCCATATTCTCGGTGCCGACGATCTCCACCAGTTCGTCGCCGGCCAGGTCCGCCAGGTCGTCCAGGGTTTTGACGCCCTTCTCGCCGAGGGCTACCAGCATGGCGGGGGTGAGCACCTCGATGGACGCGATGTCGTCCGACACACCGAGGGCGACGCGCTTGTCGTTCAACTCGTCATCCCTGCGGTTCAGGAACGCCTGTGCCCGGCGGATCAGCTCGTCGGCGATGCTCTCGTCAAAGCCTTCGATGTCGGCCAGCTCGTCGGGGGCGATGTAGGCCAGCTCCTCAATGGTGGTGAAGCCCTCGGTCACCAGCAGCCCGGCAATCACGTCGTCCACGTCCAGCGCCTCGACGAACAGGCCGGTGCGGCGGCGGAACTCCTCTTGGCGGCGCTCGCTTTCCTCGGCCTCGGTCAGGATGTCAATGTCCCAACGCGTGAGCTGGCTGGCGAGGCGCACGTTCTGGCCGCGGCGGCCGATGGCGAGGGAAAGCTGCTCGTCGGGCACCACGACCTCGACGCGCCCAGCCTCCTCGTCCATCACGACCTTGGTGACTTCCGCTGGCGCCAGGGCGTTCACGACGAAGGTGGCGTGCTGGGCGGACCAGGGGATGATGTCTATTTTCTCGCCCTGCAGTTCCTGCACGACCGCCTGGACGCGGCTGCCCCGCATGCCGACGCAGGCGCCGACCGGGTCTATGCTCTGGTCGCGGCTGATAACGGCCATCTTGGCGCGGCTGCCGGGGTCGCGGGCGACCGCCTTGATCTCGATGATGCCGTCGTAGATCTCCGGCACTTCCTGCGCGAACAGCTTGGCCAGGAAAGCGGGGTGGGTACGTGAGAGGAAAATTTGCGGGCCGCGCGGCTCCTCGCGCACGTCATAGATGTAAGCCCGGACCCGGTCGCCATTGCGGAAGGATTCGCGGGGGATCAGCTCGTCGCGGCGCAGCAGCGCCTCGGCGCGGCCTAGCTCCACCATCATGTTGCCGTACTCGGTGCGCTTGACGACGCCGTTGATGATCTCGCCGATGCGGTCCTTGAACTCGTCATACTGCTTCTTGCGCTCGTATTCGCGCACGCGCTGGACGATGACCTGCTTGGCGGTCTGTGCGGCGATGCGGCCGAAGTCAATCGGCGGCAGCGGGTCCACCAGGTGCCCGCCCAACTGGATCGTCGGGTCGAACTTGCGGGCGATGTGGATGGGGATCTGCGTTTCGTCGTTCTCGACGACCTCGACGGCCTCGGTCCAGCGGGTCAGGCGGACATCGCCGGTCTTCTTGTCAATGGTGGCGCGTATGTCCTTCTCCGAGCCGTACTTGGCGCGGCCAGCCTTTTGGATGGCCTGCTCCATCGCTTCCAGCACCTCGTCGCGCTCGATGCTCTTTTCGCGCGCCACGGCATCGGCCACCAGCAGCAATTCGGGGCGGGAAACGGAGGTGTCCATGGAAGGTGCTCCTAGTTCGCAGGTGGTGGAGTTGGGGACGTCGCAGCAATCAGCGCATCGGTCAGCAGCAGCTTGGCCCGGCGCAGGTCGGCAAACGGCAGGCTGACCTCCTCCCCATCGTCCAGGCGCATCCGGGCGTGGGTGTCGTCGGCGCCCATCACAATGCCGGTGAAGCGGCGGCGGCCGTCCACGGGCATCGCCATCTCCGCCCGTGCCTGGTGCCCAGCGAAGCGTATCCAGTCCTTCGGCCGGGTCAGCGGACGGTCAATGCCGGCGCTGCTGACCTCCAGGGTCCAGCGCCCGGGCAAGGGGTCGTCCACGTCCAGGATGGCGCTGACGGCGTGGGTGATGCGCTCGCAGTCCTCGACGCTGATCTGGCTGCCGTCGGCGCGGTCGGCCATGACCTGCACGGTCGGGCAGTCGCGGCCCAGGATCAGCACGCGCACCAGCTCATAGGCCATGCCCTCCAGCGAGGGCGTGATGAGGGCTGCCACCTTGGCTTCCAGGCCTTGATGGTTCGGTTCCTCGGCGGTGGCGGGTCGGCTGGTCATGGTGGTGCAATACCAAAAAGGCGGCCGGTGAAGGCCACCCTCCGAAAGCAGCGGAGAATGTAGGGGAGTTGAAGAAATAGGCCAACCGGTGCACGGGTGCAAGGTGGATCGTCCGGGGGCCTTACTTCCTGCTCCCTTTCCCTCCGGGAGAGAGTTGGGGTGAGGGGGTCTTAGCTGCGGCGCGGGGCACTTTGTTGCCGTTGGACGGTGGCCTCCTGCGGGCAGGGACAGCGCTTGCCCGCCCCCTCACCCCGGCCCTCTCCCGGAAGGGGAGGGAGCAGAGAGCATAGTTCTCTGGGTCGTCTGGCTACTTCACGGTTTGGACGACCTCGAAGCCCTCGAACTGCGGATGGCCGAGATAGACCGGCGCATCGCCCTGCCCACCAGCGCCGGCATTGCGGTGAGCGGCGCGGAACGCCTCGGAGCGGGTCCACCCCTCGAACGCCGCATGGCTTTCCCAGATGGTATGGCTGGAATACAGCACGTGGTCGTCATGCGCCGGGCCGCGCAGCAGGTGAAACTCGACAAAGCCGGGAACGCCGTTCAGGTAGGAATCGCGGCTGGTCCACATGTGCTCGAAGGCGGCCTCCGAACCCGGCGCGACCTTGAAGCGGTTCATGGCGATATACATGCGCGGATGCTCCTGTGATTGGCAGTGAGGATGGGGCGGCTGAGTCGAGGCGCAAGCGTGCCGCCTAGAGCGGCTTCAATCCAGCCTCGATTGCGGCGCGGCGCGGCTCCAGGAACGGCGGCAGCGCCAGGCGCTCGCCCAGGCGTTCCATCGGCTCGTCGGTCGCAAAACCCGGGCCGTCGGTGGCGATCTCATACAGGATGCCGCCGGGTTCGCGGGTGTAGAGGCTGCGAAAGTAGTAGCGGTCCACCGGCCCGCTGGACGGGATGCGAAGGCGCTGCAGCCGCTCGGTCCAAGCATCGTAGTCCCCGTCCGGCACGCGGAAGGCGACGTGGTGGACGCTGCCGGCGCCGGGGCGTGCGGCAGCCAAGCCCGGCTCGACACGGACGTGCAGCTCGGCGGCCGGGCCGCCGGTGCCCATGGCAAAGACATGGACCGGGACACCGCCTTGGGTTTTGAACACGCGGGCCTCCTGCATCGCCATCACCTCCCCCAGGAACCGGGCGGAAGGCGCGAGGTCGCGCACGCTGATCGTAATGGGGCCGAGGCCGCGGATCTGGTGTTCCGGCGGGACCGGGCTGCGGTCCCACGGATGGGCAGGGCCGGCGCCGCCGTCATTCACCAGGGCCAGCCGCTGGCCTTCCGGGTCCTCGAAGGCGAGTTCCTGCCGGCCATCCACCTCCTGCACCGGGCCGTGCGGCACGCCCAAGCCGTCCAGGCGCGCGGCCCAGTGCTCCAGCGCCGCCGCGCCGGCCACCCGCAGCCCCGTCCGCACGACCG
>CAXTDP010000509.1:0-4633 GCA_964242295.1 uncultured Acetobacteraceae bacterium
TGCCTCCCGCAGGCGCGGCGGCGGGCTGATGCCCATGTCCGGGTCGGCCCGGCGGGCCTCGATCCGGCGTCCGCCGATCCCCGTCTCGTTCAAGCGCGCGACGGCCGCCTCCACCGCCTTGTCGGGCGCAAGCTGCACCAAGCCGTGGCCCAGGGTTTCCCCGGTAGCCGGGTCGCGTGCCATGTGCGCGTTCAGCACGATGCCGAAGGGGTCGAACGCTTCCGCCAGCTCCTCATCCTTCAAGCCGCGGGGCAGGTTCGCAACGAACACGTTTCCGCGTATCTTGTCTGGTCGCATCAAGGTCTCCCTCCCTATGTCGGGGCTCCGCCACCCCGCGTCGCTGTCAACGACCTCGCATCACTTATGTTGCACTGCAACATAAATTTGGTCGAGGATGACTGCGGCATGGCTGCCAAGCCGCGTTCAGCCCTTGCCACTTCGCGCATAGACGATTTTAACCCGCGTGCGTTAGCACTCCGTAACGCACCGGCCCGTTGCGCACCGGCGAAGCACGCCAACTAGGAACCTTAATGAAACTCAGCGCACGCAACCAGTTCAAGGGCAAGATCGTGTCCGTCACCAAGGGCCAGACCACCGGCCACGTCCACATAGACATCGGCGGCGGCACCATCGTGCATTCCTCGATCACCAATGAGGCGATTGACGACCTGGCCCTGAAGCCCGGCGATGACGCCACCGCCGTGATCAAGTCGTCGGACGTGATGATAGGCAAGTAGCCCACGCTGCACGCCGAGGCTGCCAGCCGCATCCTGCGGCCGGCCGTCCTTTTGCTGGCGGTGCTGGCCCTGGCCCATCCCGCCGCTGCGCAGGGTTTGGCAGCGCCTGGGCCGGCGGGCAGCGCCACGGCACCCGCTGGCGTCGCCTTGTCCGGCGGGATCAAGGTTCCGCGCACCCTGGCCCTGGCCGACCTGCAAGCCCTGCCGGCCGTAACGGTGGAGGTTACCGCGGACGCTGCGCAGGGACAGCGCAAGATCACCTACACCGGCGCGCTGCTCTGGCCGCTGCTGCAAGCCGCGGCGCCGGTGGACGCGCCGGGCCGCGCCACGCAGAACCAGCACGTCCCGATGGCCCGGGGCAGCGACGGCTATGCGGTCGCGTTTGGCGAGATGGACCCGCACCTTGAAGGCAAACAGGTCCTGATTGCCTACTTCATGGACGGCAACCCCCTGCCCGCTCCATGTCTGGTCGTGCCCGGCGATAGCTACGGCGGCAGGGCCGTCCACGACCTTGCAGCCATCGAGGTGCGCTAAGCAGGTCTTTGAAGGCTTGGCGGACATGGGACCTGGGCAGCCCGGCACGGCCTTCGAAGCGCCGCTGACGGCGTGTTGAGCCAGGCGGCTTGCGGGACTGCTGACGCATCCGCCCCGCTCCCGCCATCGAGCGGACAAGCCATGACCTGGCGGGCTACCCCGCCCTTGCCGGGCGTCACGTTGAGGCGGGGCCGGCACGTGGCGCCGGGCGTCCTGGGTGCCGGGGCGGCTGCCCCGGCCATAACCGTGCGATGCTGCGGGAGCTGACGCCGCTTGCCGCGCAGCGCCGGGTCCCGCATACCCCGCGGCATGACCGTCAAAGGAACCCCGATGCGCGTGCTGTTGATCCCTGCGGCGCTGTGCGGCGCATTGGCGCTATGCGGCGCGGCGTCGGCGCAAGGGGCGGCCAGCCCCGTCGGCCTATGGCGGACGATAGACGACAAGACCGGCAAAGAGAACGGCGCCGTCCGCATCTTTGAGTCCGGCGGCGCCCTGTATGGCCGCATCGAGCGGATCACCGACCCGGCCCGCGCCGGCCTGTCCTGCGTCAAGTGCTCCGACGACCGCAAGAACAAGCCGCTGATCGGCCTGGACATCATGCGCGGCCTGAAGCGTGACGGCGACGCGTGGGACGGCGGCACCATCCTCGACCCCGAGACGGGCAGCTCCTACAAGTCGTCGGTCCGCCTGGACGATGGCGGGCAGAAGCTGGTGGTGCGCGGCTACCTGGGCGTGAGCCTGCTGGGCCGCAGCCAGACCTGGATCAGGGCCCAGTAACGCCAGCCATACGATTGAGCAGCGGCTGAGCCGGGGGCGCGGGCAACAGGTGTCGGACACAGCCATCGCAACGCCACCGGCGTTTTTCGTCCTGCCCGGCTTTGCGCCGGACGCCCTGCTGTTCGCCGCGCGGCTGACGCTTGCGATGCTGCTGGCCTACTACGTCGCCTTCTTCGCCCAGGTGGAGTCGGCCTCGACGGCCGGGGTGTGCGTCGCCATCGTCACCCAGGTTTCGGCCGGGATGTCGGCCGCCAAGGCCAGGTATCGCATCGCCGGCACCCTGTTCGGCGGCGGCGTCGGGCTTGCGCTGGTCGCCGCGTTCCCGCAGGACCGGGTCATGCTGCTCGGCGGCTTCGCGCTGTGGCTGGCGGTCTGCACCTACGTGGCGACCCTGCTGCGGGACTTCCGCTCCTATGGCGCGGCCCTGAGCGGCTACACCGCGGGGATCATCGCGGTCGGAGTGATCGCCGCGCCGGACACGGCGCTCGCGACGACGCTGGACCGCGTCGCCGCCATCCTGATCGGCATCGCGTCGGTGCTGGTGGTGGACCGCCTGCTGGCGGGCACGGGCGCGTTCGACGCCCTGGTGGCCGACCTGCGGGCACGCCGGGCTGCATTTGCCGCCCTCGCCGCCGACGTCCTGGAAGGCCGTCCGCTGGGCGACGACCTGCCTCTGGTCCAGTCGGCCGCGCAGGTCGCCGCGCTGCAAACCCAGGCGTCCTACACGGCCGCCGAGCTGCCGGACGGCAACGTCCGGGCCAACGGCGCCCGGCACGCCATCGCGTCGCTGCTGGCCATGGTCTCCGCCAGCCGCGCCATCGCCGCGGTGATCGGGCCGAACATCCCGACCGAGGCGGCGGCCTACCTGCAGGCCACCGCGGACGAGTTGCGCGGCGGCCCGGCCCACCAAGTGCCCCTGCCCCGGCCTGCCGACCCAACCAGCGCGCTGCTGCTGGAACGCGCGCAGGCACTCGCCGCCGCGCACCGCCAGGCCCTCCTTGGCCTGCAAGTGCTGGTGGAGGGCGGGGGCAGCCTGCCGCCGCTCCGCCTGCGCGCCAGCCGCGACCACATGGCCGCGCTAACCGGCGCCGTACGGGTGCTGATCTCCGTCGGCCTGGGATCGGTGTTCTGCGTGCTGGCCGGCTGGGGCAGCGCGACGCTGGTGCTCATCCAACAGGCGGCGTTCGTCGCATTGCTGGGCACCTTCCCCAACCCATCCCAGGCCAGCCTGCGCTTCGGGCTGCCGTTGCTGCCGATTGCCGTCCTGACCGGGGCGGGCAAGTTCCTGCTGCTGCCCGGCGCCTCGGGATACACCATGTTCGCCCTGGTGATCGGGAGCATCACCTTCGTCTGTGCCCTGGCGCAACGCCACGATGTGCTGGGGCCTTACGCCGCCTCGGGACCGACGCTGTTCACGATCATCCTGGGCCCGTCGAATCCGCAAACCTTCGATCTCGGCAGCTACGTCGGCACGGTGGTGCAGGTCGGGCTGGCGATGGTGTTCGTGGTGCTGTCGTTCAACGTCATCTTTCCCAGCTCCCGGTCCCGGCGGCTTGCGAGGGTCGCGGTTGCAGTCGGCCGGACACTGCGGCGGACGGTGCGGCAGGGTGCGGGCGAGGCCACCCTGACGCCGGCGGCGTATTCCCTGCTGTATGACCGCATGTCGCAGGCGGAGCAGCTTCTGGGCCGGCAGGCCCCGGTGCGGCTGCGGCTGCTGGGCCACATCTATGGTGTCGGCGAGGTGGACCTGGCAGTCCGCCGCGCCTGGGGCGGCTTGGCTGCCCTGGGGACCATGCATGGTCCGGCAGCCACCCGCGCCGGGGAGGCGCTGCGGCGGCAGGACGGGCCGGCGATGCTCGCGGCGGCTCAGGGCCTGCTGGATGATGCCGGGAACCAGCCGGTTGGCCGGCCCTTGCTGACAGCCGTATCCGGGCTGGCCGGCGCGGCGATGCTGCTGCAACCCGGCCGGGCCACGCTGCGCTTCTACCGCAAACTGATGACGTGAAAGGCCAAGGAGGTGTGGCGCGAAACCAACCTGTTCGGCATCCTGTTCTCGCCGCTGCTGGTTTACCTCGGCGTCGCGGCGCTGCTGTATATGCCTTTGCGGTGGCTGCTGCTGCGGCTGCGGCTGTTCCGCTGGATGTGGAACCCACCCTTGGCCGGCACCGCGATCTACATCTGCATCGTCGGCGCCCTGGTGCGGTGGCTGTAGGGTGAGGGACATCGCATGAACACTGCAATCCGCCGGGGTGCTGGCATCGCCATCACCCTGGTCCTCCTGGCTGGTGCCGCGGTGGCCGGGTTCGCGGTCTGGAACGACTACCTGACCGCACCCTGGACGCGGGACGGCCAGGTGCAAGCCTATGTCGTGAGCCAGGCGCCGGAGGCGTCCGGACGCATCCTGCACCTGCATATAGCCGACAACCAGGCAGTCCGCCGCGGCGACTTGCTGTATGAGATCGACCCGGTGGACTACCAGATCGCCGTCGCCTCCGCCGAGGCCACCCTGCAAAGCCGCCAGGCGGACCTGAACGCCAAGAACAACGAATCCACCCGGCGGCAGAAGCTCTCGACCCTGAGCACCT
>CAXTDP010000510.1:0-4618 GCA_964242295.1 uncultured Acetobacteraceae bacterium
CCGTTCCCCGCTCCGCAGCCAAGACCCCCTCACCCCGGCCCTTTCCCGGAGGGAGAGGGAGAAGGATCATCCTATCTCCACCACCACGCGCCCGCGGATCTGCCCGGCGATGATCCGTTCGCCGGCATCCTGCACCTCTTCCAGCGGGATCGTCGCCGTCATCCCATCCAGCTTGTCCAGGTCCAGCTCCTTCGCAAGCCGCCCCCAGGCCACCACCCGGCGCGCCCGGGGCACCGTCACGCTGTTCACGCCCAGCAGCGCCACACCGCGCAGGATGAAGGGCGCCACCGACGCCGGCAGGTCCATGCCGCCCGCCAGGCCGCACGCCGCGATGGCACCATCCGGGCGCGTCATGGACAGCAGGTTGGCGAGCGTCGCCGACCCAACGCTGTCCACCCCTGCCGCCCAACGCTCCTTCGCCAGCGGGCGCGGCGTCCCGCCCAGGGTGGCGCGGTCCACGACCTCCGCGGCGCCAAGGCCGCGCAGGTAGCCCTCCTCCGCCATCCGCCCGGTGCTGGCGATTACGTGCCAGCCCGCGGCGGCCAGCAACGCCACTGCAATGGAGCCGACGCCGCCGGCGGCCCCGGTCACGACCGCCGGGCCGTGGGCGGGGCGCAGGCCGTGATGCTCCAGCGCCATCAGGCACAGCATGGCGGTATATCCGGCGGTGCCGATGGCCATTGCGCGGGCGGCGGTCAGGCCGTCCGGCAGCGGGATCAGCCACCCCGCCGGCACCCGGCTGCGCTCGGCATAGGCGCCCAGGTGGGTTTCGCCGGTGCCCCAGCCATTCAGCAGCACGGCGTCGCCGGGCTTGTAGTCGGGGCTATCCGAGGACTCGACCACGCCCGCGAAGTCTATGCCGGGGATCATCGGGAAGCGGCGCACCACGGGCGACTTGTCGGTCAGCGCCAGGCCGTCTTTGTAGTTCAGGCAGGAATGGGAGATGCGGACGGTGACGTCGCCCTCCATCAGCCCGGCCTCCGGGAAGTCGCGCAGGGTTGCGGACTGGCCGCCTTCGGTCTTTTCGATCACCACTGCCCGCATCGGTGCGGCCCTCCCGATTGTGTACCCTGGTTCTGCACGGCCCGGTTGCTTGTCTGCAACCCTTCGCCCGGTCGGTAGCTTGCGTTTGCAACGCAAGCATTGAGATGATCATCTTGGCATCGTCTCAATTTGCTGCGACGCAGCGCGGCGTCTGCCGCCAGCACAGGTCAAGGATCCGCGACCGAAGCTCGCCCAGATACTCCGCCTTGTTCCTGAGCTTTGGCGGCGAAGCGTTGCTGCAAATCGGCTGTTGGAAGATGAAAGACACCACCCGTCACGGACGGCATTGCGGCCCCGGCGTTGGCCTATCCACTAGCCATGTGACCGCGTCCTGGACGTGCAGCGGACCGGGCGCACTTGCCGCACGAGTTCACGCCGCACAAAACGGTGCCTCGTCGGTTCCCCCGCCGATGCGCCTTGCCGGGCCTGTCTTGCTCAGGGGCGCTCAAGGCCGTGCTGGGCGCGCAAGCTGGCACGGGACAAGGCAACCCTTGCATCAACCCGCGGCGTGTTCGTCTTCGTCAATCGGGTAGCGCAATTATTATGAATGAGGTTTGGCCAAGACACGAACGCACGACCAGGACGGGCCATGATCCTGCACGCGCGAGGTCGGCAGGTCGTATGTGGAAGGGATCACTGCAAAATCCAAAATCCCACGCGGATCAGGATCGCCCACAACGTCAAGCTCAGCGCTGCGGACACAATGATGCCAACGATAGGTGCCAGGTTCCCAGCCGAGTCAGAAGCGTCCGTAGAAGCGGGATATGCAGAAGTTATTTCTGCGTTAGCCGCATCTCTCAAAAATGGAATAAAATAGGGGCTTACTTGAGCAGAGCGCCCTGGCCGTCGGCGCTCAGGGACGGCCGTGCTCATCGGCGTAGCCACAGCAGGCAAAGTCTCTTTCTGAACGGGTTGCGTGACCTGCTTTATCATATACGCTTCCATACGGTTCCAAGCGGTATCTGCCGTGTCCGGCTGCGAAAACCGGATCAGCCAGTCGATGCCTTGATGCAATACTGTAATAAGAGGCCAGAGTTCCGGCAGTCCCGTTAGAAAAAGTGTACAAACTTGACCCGGTCTGGGGAGTTTAGGGATGCGCGCTTCTGTCACTCACTTGACCGGCATCCTTAGTCACTTGAAAATCGGCAAACTTTCGAAGATTGCGGGAGTGGCCTGGCACAAACAAAATCTAACAGTCTGTGTCTGCTGGAAGGAAGCCACTTGGGGTGGTTTTCACTTCCACCTTGGGTTGAGCGCACCCTTGCGTGCCTGTGACGGGCTGCGTTGAACGGCAGCGTTCCACAGTTGGTTGCGAGGGCAGCCGCCTGGCTCGAACCGTCGCGTGACGGCGGCCCGGGACACCCGCCGCCCAAGACGACGCGTATGCTGGCTACCTTGCGGCAGCGGCTCCGGGGCTGGACATGGACATGGGCGCTGCGGCACTTTCATTCGATGCTGCGCGGTTGGCCGCATGGCTTCGGGTTGCGCCGATGGCAGTAGCCCTTGGGGTGCGCTGATGCCTACTGGCAGGAACACGAACGCCCTGCTGGGCGCTTCGCCCGCCTAAGCATCACCGCCGCGGGCCTGCTTCAGGCCGCATGCATCGCCCTTGTTGCACCCGGGCAAGGTTGAGGGGCCTGACAAACTCCTCTTAACGCGCGTTGCCGTCCCGAATAGTTTTGGATCAGTATTGTTAGTGATGAACAAGACAAGCTTGTTCGGATCCAAGATGACCCCGGATACTATGGGTCAGCGACCGCTGCCGTTGATAAATAAAGTTAGCCATGCCGCTCAGGTCAACTTGCATCACCTCGCAGGTATGTCTTGGCAGCATGGCGAGTGCAGCCGTTTTTTAAGGGCCGTCCTTGCCTCCTCGCCGGCTTCAACTCCGGTTCAAGTCAGGCGCAACATCATGGATGTTTCCATTATCCGGCATCGCCTCTTGCAGGCCAAAAACTTCAGCCGTTTCGCTTTTGTATACGTGTAGAAAAAAACCTTCAGTCCTAGCCGCCTCATCGGGGTCGCCTACGTTCCCGATCTGACCTTCCCTCATGCTGCGCCCCTTACGAGGCCGGCGTGTCGCGGAGCCGCTTGCCGGGCTCGGGGCCGGCAGCATGGCGCAACGCAACGCTGCGACACGCTTTTGCGCCAGCCAACGCTTGCCCCTGCGCCCCGGACCACCGACCCTATTGGGATGCAATACTTCCCCATCTTCCTGTCCCTGACCGGCCGCCGCGTGTTGGTGATCGGCGACGGCGAGGCCGCCGAGCGCAAGGCCGGCGCTCTCCGCCGGGCCGGCGGGCTGGTCGCAACCGCCCCGCGCTTCGGCGCCGGTGACGCCGGTCTGCTGGACGACTGCGCCCTGGTGATCGGCGCCGACGCGCCCGATGACGAGCTGGCGGCGCTGTCGGCGGCGGCCCAGGCGCGCGGCATTCCGGTCAACATCGTGGATAAGCCGTCCCTGTGCAGCTACATCACTCCAAGCGTGATTGACCGCGCGCCGCTCAGCATCGCCGTGTCCTCCGGCGGCGCCGCCCCCGTGCTGGCCCGGCTGCTGCGCGCCCGGATCGAGGCGATGGTTCCCCCCGCCTATGGCCGTCTGGCCGCGCTGGCCGACCGTTACAAGGAGCGGTTCCGCGAACGCTTTCCCGAGGTCGCGCTGCGCCGCCGGGTGCTGGAAGCGGCGCTTGGCGGGCGCGTCGCCGACCTGATGCTGGCCGGGGACGATGCGGCGTCGGATCGGGAGATGGCGCGCCTGCTGGACGGGGCGGCGGACCCGGCGGGGATCGTCTATCTGGTCGGCGCCGGGCCGGGCGCTGCCGACCTGCTGACCCTGCGCGCCCAGCGCCTGATGGGCGAAGCGGACGTGATCGTGCACGACCGCCTGGTGACGGAGGACGTGCTGGACATGGCCCGGCGCGACGCCGACCGCATCAGCGTCGGCAAGTCAAAGTCCAACCACTCCATGCCGCAGGAGGAGATCAACGCCCTGCTGGTCCGCTTGGGACAGGAAGGCCGCAAGATCGTGCGGCTGAAGGGCGGCGACCCCTTCGTGTTCGGCAGGGGCGGCGAAGAGGCGGCTGCGCTGGCCGCGGCAGGGGTGGCGTTCGAGGTCGTGCCCGGCGTCACCGCCGCACTGGCCTGCGCCGCCGGGGCTGGCATCCCGCTGACGCACCGCGGCGACGGACCCGCAGGGGACGGGGCGGTGCGGACGCTGACGCTCGCGACCGGGCACCTGGTGGACGGCGCGCTGGACCTGGACTTCGCTGCGCTGGTCCGCGGGGGGACTCTGGCAGTTTACATGGGTCTGGACAGCCTGCCGGCCCTGCGCGACGGCCTGCTGGCGGCCGGGCTGGACCCGGGCACCCCCGCGGCCCTGATCGAGCGCGGCGGGCGCATGGACCAGCGGGAGCTGCTGGGCACCCTGGACGCGTTGGTCGAGGGCAAGCTCTCGCCCCGGGAGATGGCTGAACTGGCGCATCCTCGCATGGAGGCCAAGAAGCCGGCGCTGCGCGAGGCGTTGGACGGCAAGGCGAACGAACACCACCGGTCCATGCTCAAGCAGTTGCTGGAG
>CAXTDP010000511.1:0-4618 GCA_964242295.1 uncultured Acetobacteraceae bacterium
GTTGCCGGGAAGCAGGGCTGCTGCTGCTCCTTCTTGCTGCGGGAGAGGGTGGGGGTTGGGGAGGGTGGGAACGCTGGCCTCGGCCTTTGAAGGACCGGGTCTGTTCAGTGACAGGGTTGCGCTTGCTGTTTTCCTCACCCCGGCCCTCTCCCGGAGGGAGAGGGAGACGAGGGCACGACCACTTCCTGGTGCTGTGGTGCTGCGGTCCTTGCTTGGGAGGGTGCGGCGCTTGACGACCCCCTCACCCCGGCCCTCTCCCGGGGGAAGAGGGGGAAGGAGCTACGACCACTTCTTGGTCTTGCAGCACGTCGGCCAGGGGGCGGATGCGGTCTATGTAACCTCCGAGGGCGGCGTAGTCGGCTAGGGGGAGGGTGAACTCGATTGGGCCTACCAGGGCGGGGGTTGGGACGTGGCCGAATGCTCCGTCTGGTAGGGTCGCAACGTCCACCATGTAGGTGATGCCGCCGCCGGGCCAGAGATAGACTGGGGCGCCGCCGGCGGTGACCCGGGTTAGGCGCTGCTGCACGCTGCGGGTCAGCAGCACCGGGTTGTCGGTGGCGCCGGCGCGTAGGGAGCCACCGGCGCCGGCCATGAACAGCACCGTGCACAGCGCGGGTTCGCAGTTCTCGCCGATGCGGGCTACGGCGGCGGCGATTGGGCCGGGCATCGGTGCGGGCTGGGGGTGTAGGGCCGCGTCCAGTATCCACCAGCCTGCGTGCTCGCCGGTGGTGGAGACCATCAGGAGGCGCAGGCCGGGCCAGGCGGTGCGGGGGTCTATGCGCTCGATGATCTCCAGGGGGTCCTGCACGTCGGTGCCGCCCCAGCCGGCGCCGGGGTTGGCGACCTGGAAGTAGCGGCCCGGCGTGCTGCGGCGCCCGCGCACCCGGATGCCGGAGGGGCGCATGTCCAGGTGGCGACCGGCCTGGTGCTCGGTCAGGACGCCGGTGATGTGGTCGTCCACGACGATCACCTCGTCGGCGTGGCCTAGCCACTGCGGCGCGAAGATGCCGATGGTGGCGCTGCCGCAGCCTACGCGCATGCGCGCTTCCTCCACGCCGTTGATGACGGGGGGGTGGCCGGACTGGATGCGGAGGGAGGCGCCGCCGTCCACCGTCAGGTCCACGGCGCCGCGGTTGGCTAGGGTCAGCAGGGATTGGCAAGTCGTGGTGCCTTCCCGCTTGCTGCCGCCGGTGAGGTGGCGGACGCCGCCTAGGCTGAGCATCTGGCTGCCATACTCGGCGGTGGTGACGTGGCCGACCTGCTCGCCGTTGGCGCGGACGGGGGCGCATTCCGGGCCGATGTGGCGGTCGGTGTCTAGCTTTACCTTTAGGCCGCAGTAGCTGAACACGCCCTCGGTGACGATTGTCACCATGTCCACGCCGTCCACTTGGGTGCCGACGATGAAGGGGGCGGGCTTGTAGTCGGGGTAGGTGGTGCCGGCGCCGATGGCGGTCAGGGTCACGTCCTGGGCCTGCAGGGCGTTGCCGTCCCAGGCGCCGATGGGAATGCGGGCGGGATCGTGGGAGAGGACGACTAGGGGGTCCATGCGGGTGAGGCGGCCGTCGGTGTTGCCGTAGCGGTCGCAGGCGCCGGTCTTGCCGGGGCGGATGCGGCATAGGACTGGGCAGGCGTCGCAGGTGACGATGGCTGGTGAGGGGGTCAGGTCCATGGCGCCTGCCGAGGGCGGGCCACCATTGATACGCTGCTGTTGCGAACCGCTTCACCATCAGCGGCATCCAGCACCGTTGTCCAAAGTAGGCTCGCGTTGCTGGGTGGATCAAGGTCGCTCACGATAGAAATCCGGCATACTTGTTTCTGACAACGCCATGAAGGTGAGTTGGCAATTCCGGGGCGTTCAGTTCGACTGTGTCCGGATAGGCTAGATCGCCAGCGCGGAAGCCTTGTGTATCGCCCATAATGAAAAATAAGGTCGTGGCGATGCCAATCAGCGTGCGATCCCACGCGATGCGTCCGCTCTGCGGCATGACAGCGATCCGTTCCAAGACGCTTCGACTGCCAAATCTACGGCGGAAACGCTCAATGTCGCCCGGAGCGTCCACGGGTTCGCCCATTTCAAGGGCGCGTGCGAAAGAGGAGTCGCCCAGAATATGTAGGTTGGCGGACCATCCTGCCGAAGCAAGCACGTAAGGGTTTGGGATCAAGCCGCGCGGCACCGAGTCAGGCCGTTGCAAACGCAACCCCGTCGGTTTGTGGACCGCCTCGAACATGACCTGCTCATATTTAGGAATGCTCATACCTGCCCACATCAGCGTGCCATCGCTACTCGCTGGCCATCAAGGGCTGCTCTGCGCGGACCCGATGGCTTGTGCTCCTCAAGTCGCACCGTGGAGGAGGGTAAGGCCGCCGTCACAGCGCCTGCAATGCCGCAAGCATGCGGTCGGGCGTCGCCGGCACTCGCAGCATCCGGGCGCCGGTGGCGTCGGCGATTGCGTTCAGGATGGCGGGGGCTGTGGCCACCAGGGCCGGCTCGCCGACGCCCTTGGCGCCGTAGGGGCCTAGGGGGTCGGGGTCCTCGATCAGCAGGACCTCGATGGGCGGGACGTCGCCGATGGTGGGGATCAGGTAGTCGTGGAGGTTGTCGGTGCGGCCGGGGACGTATTCCTCCATCAGCGCCAGGCCAAGGCCCTGGGCGACGCCGCCGTGGATTTGGCCCTCGACCTGCTGGGGGTTCACTGCGCGGCCTACGTCGTGGGCGGCGACGATCCGCAGGACGCGCACGGTGCCAAGGCGGGTGTCCACCTCCACCTCGGCGAGTTGCGCGGCGAAGGCGTAGCTGGCGTAGGGTGTCCCCTGCCCGTCCGCGTCCAGCGGAGTCGTCGGGGGGTCGTAGCGGCCGTCGCCACGCAGGACGAAGCCGTCGGCGTCCGGGGTCAGGCCGTGCAGGTCCAGGGTGCTTGCCACGCCGTCGTGCAGCACGCGGACGGAGCCGTCGCCCAGCACGATCCGGGCGTCCTGCCCCGCATTGGCGCGGCGCAAAACCTCGGCCCGCAGCGCCTCCCCGGCTAGGCGTGCGGCGTTGCCGCTCACAAACGTTTGCCTGCTGGCGCTGGTCTTGCCGGCGTCCGGGGTGCGGCCGGTGTCGCCGGATACCAGGCCCAGCGCCGACGCGGGGATGCCCAGGGCGTCGGCGGCGACCTGCACCATGATGGTGTTGGAGCCTTGGCCGATGTCCACCGCGCCGGAGAGCAGCACGGCCCGGCCCGTCGCGGTCAGGCCGACGACCATGTGGGACGGGTTGCTCATGCTGGTGTTGCCGATGCCATACCACATGCAGGCCACGCCGACGCCGCGGCGCAGCACGGGGTGGCTGAACGCCGCGGCCTCGGTCCGCAGCGCGGTCCAGCGGGGGCGTAGGGCGTCCAGGCAGGCGGCCAGGGACGCGCCGGCGCCGAGGACCTGGCCGGTGGCGGTGGCGTCGCCGGGGCGGAGGGCGTTCAGGTGGCGGAACTCCAGGGCGTCCAGGCCGAGCTGGGCGGCGAGCATGTCCATCAGGGCCTCGGTCGCCAGCGCCGCCTGCGGCACGCCGAAGCCGCGGAAGGCGCCTGCGGGTGGGTCGTTGGTGTGGAGGGCCGTCGTGGTCGCCAGGACTGTGGGCACCCGGTAGGGGCCGCTGGCGTGGACCGGTACCCGGTTGGCGACCGTGGGACCCCAGCTTGCGTAGGCGCCGGTGTTGAAGTCGCCGTGGAAGCGCAATGCCGTCAACTGGCCGTCCGGGTTGGCGGTCGCCTCGGCCTGGATGCGGGCGGGGTGGCGCTTGGTGGTGGCGGCCATGCTCTCGGGCCGGGTGTAGACCAGGCGCACCGGGCGGCGCAGCAGCCAGGCGGCGACGCAGGCGAGCGGCTGCACCGACAAGTCCAGCTTGCCGCCGAAGCCGCCGCCTACCGCGGTCGGGACCACGCGGATGGTGTCGGGCGGCAGGCCCATGATGAGGGCCAGCTCGTCGCGGTCCATGTAGGGGGTTTGCGTGCTGGCCACGACCAGCAGGGTGTCGGCGATGCGCTGGGCGTAGCCAGCCTCCGGCTCGATGTAGGCGTGCTCGACGAAGGCGGTCTCGGTTGACACGGCGGCGTGGGCTGCGCCGCGCAGGCCGGCGTTCAACCCGCTGTCCAACCTGGCGTCCAACCCTGTGTCCGTGGGGCCGCACGCGACCCGGCCGCGGCACAGCACGTTGCCGGGGGCGTGCGGGTGCATTGCCGGGGCGTCGGGCGCGGTGTCGAAGGTGGTGGGCGGCAGCGGTTCCCAGGTGATCGGCAGGGCGCCGGTGGGGATGGCGGCCAGGGTCTCGGCGTCGCCGACCAGGGCGCAGACGGGGTCACCGCGGTGCCGGGCCAGGCCTTCCGCTAGGACGGGCTGGTCCTTGCCGGTGGGGTAGATGCCATACAGGTTGCGGCCGGGGATGTCGGCGGCGGTCAGCACTCGGACCAGGCCGGGGTAAGCCCGGTGCAGCGGGGCGAAATCGCCCAGGGTGAAGCGGGCGTGGGGATGCGGGCTGCGGATGACGCGCAGGGTCAGCCAGGCTTCGTCCGGCAGGGCGTCGGCGCCGAAGCGCTCGGCACCGGTGAGCTTGGCGGCGCCGTCCACCTTGGGCAGGCGGGCG
>CAXTDP010000512.1:0-4613 GCA_964242295.1 uncultured Acetobacteraceae bacterium
GAGCGGGCCGGCGCCGGGCACGGCGTGCTGGCGGAGCACAGCGGCGCCGCCGGCGTCCTGCGTGCCCAGCCGGTGTTCGACTGCGCGACGCCCTTGCTGCCCGCCTTCGCCGCCCGCCCCACCTTCCAGTTCTGACGCCGCCCCGATGCTGGCATGACGCCAGTTCTGGCATAGCCGCAGTTCCAGCGCCGCCCTGCCTGTTGGAACGCCCGGCACGGTTGTGGCAGGATAGGCCGTCGAGGCATCGGCCCGGCATCCGCGGAGACCACAGCCCATGCGTCAACTGATCCTGTGCGCGTCCTTCCTGCCGGTCCTGGCCATCAGCCTGGCCGCCCCAGCCAGCGCCCAGCCCAAGACGATCCAGGACGCGCTCGCCGCCGCGTATTCCAACAACCCGACGCTGCAAACCTCCCGCGCCTCGCTCCGTGTCACGGACGAAGGCGTGCCGCAGGCGCTGTCGGGCTGGCGGCCGTCGGTGATCATCGCCAGCAGCCTCGGCTACAGTGGCGGGGATGTCACGTCGCAAACGACAAATGCCTTCACCGGGCAAAGCAACAGCGTGACGGGCCGCAACAACCGGCAGATCGACACCAACCAGGTCACGCTGACCCAGCCGGTGTATCGTGGCGGCGCCACGCGGGCGAGCACCAACCAGGCCGACAACCGCGTCTTCGCCCAGCGCGGCCGGCTGATCGCCACCGAGCAGACGGTGTTCACCAACGTCATCAACGCCTACGTCAACGTGATCCAGCAGCAGCAGGTCCTGCAGCTCAACATCAACAACGAGCAGGTGCTGACCCGGCAGTTGCAGGCCACCAACGACCGATTTCGCGTCGGCGAGATCACCCGCACGGACGTGGCCCAGGCCGAGGCCGCGCTCGCTGGCGCCCGCGCCACCCGGCAAACCAGCGAAGGCAACCTGCAGATCGCCCGCTCGCAATACCGGCAATTCGTCGGCGAGCTGCCGGAGCAGTTGATCGAGCCGCAGCCGCTGAGGCTGCCGGTGAAAAGCCAGGCAGAGGCAGTGCAGCTTGCCGTCCAGAACAATCCCAACGTGATCGCCGCCCTGTTCGACGACTCCGCGGCGCGGGACAACATAGACCTGCAGTTCTCCGCATTGATGCCGCAGCTCAGCGTGCAGGGGTCCGCCGCCCAGACGGACGGGCAGCAAACGGCCGGGCTGTCCAGCCGGTCGGCGACCGTCGTGCTGAACGCCTCGATCCCGCTGTATCAGGGCGGCGCCGAATACTCCCGCGTGCGCCAGGCCCGGCAGCAGCAGCAGCAGACGCGAAAGACGGTGGACGACCTCCGCCGCCAGGTCATCCAGCAGGCGGCCCAGGCGTGGGAAACGCTGACCAGCAGCCGTGCGACCATTGACAGCACCCGGGCCGCCATACGCGCCAACCAGATCGCGCTGGAGGGCGTGCAGCGGGAGGCCATCGTCGGCAGCCGCACCACGCTCGATGTGCTGAACGCCGAGCAGGCGCTGCTCAATTCCCGCGTCACGCTCGTGCAGAACCTCGCGGCCTATATCAATGCGTCATACTCCGTCGCCGCCGCCATCGGGCGGCTGACCGCCAAGGATCTCGGCTTGAACGTGCCGCTGTATGACGAGACCGCCTACTACAACGCCGTGCGGCAGAAGCTGTTCGGCACCGGCGACTATGCCGTGAACCAGCCGGGACGCTGACCGTGGCAGTGCCGCCCGTCCCGTCGCCACCCGGCGCCGATCCCTCGATGGACGAGATCCTGGCGTCCATCCGGAAAATCCTGAACGAGGATGACGCAAAGGCCATCATCCACGAGGCGCAGTCCGCCCCGGCAAGTCCGGCGCCGCAGCCGGCCTCTCCTCCCGATCACCGGCACGACGTGCCGCCAGCCGATGACGTGCTGATGCTGGATGAGACGATGATGGTCCCGGTCGAGGCGCCCCTGCCGGACGTCCCGGTCCCTCCCGCCATTCCATCGCCCCCGGCCAGCCCGGCCCTGGTCGAGCCTCCCCCGGAGCCGGCAACGCCGCCGGCGCTGCTGATGCCGGCGCCAGGTCCCCCGCCGCCGGTCGTTGATCCCCCGGCGCCGGCCTATACGCCGATACCGTCCTCATCCCCCATGCATGACCCGGCGCCCGCCCTGGTCAGCCCCGCGGCTGCCGTCGCGGCCAGCGCGTCGGTGGAGGCGCTGATCCGTACCCTCACGCGGGAGCGGACCACCGCAACCCACCGCGGCGGCCCCACCATCGAGGACCTGGTGCGGGAGGAAGTGCGTCCATTGCTGAAGGACTGGCTGGATAATCACCTTCCGCCCCTGGTCGAAAGGCTGGTGCGGAACGAGATCGAGCGGCTGATCCTCCGCACGACCTCGTAACGCCAGTGGCTGCCTAAGCAGGCTTGCGCGGCCTGCCGCACAGACGGCTTGCGGCCACGCAAGCCTGCTTAGCTCGTCATCTCTGCGCAAACCTCCCGAGGTTCGCCAGCGGCCGGTCGGTCACGACCGACTCCAGACCGTCCCGGGCGGCGGCATCTCAGTAACGCGGCGGGCCGCCGTCCTGATCGGGCCGGAACCGGTCCTGCTCGACACGGCGGCGGTCGTCGTAGGCGCGGGGGTCGCCACGCCGCGGATCGTCGCGATACTCGCCGCGGCCATCGCCCCTGCGTCCGTCGAGCCGGCGGTCCCGATCGCGCTCGGCCTCGCGGTGCCGCCTGGCATCCTCCCGCCGTGCTTCCTCGTCGCGGCGGCCCTGCTCATAGATCGCCCGGTCGCGGTCGGCCTGCTCCCTCGGGTCCGGGCCTTGTTGGCGGGGGAGGATTCCCCCCTGCTGCAGCAACCGGCCCACGTCAACGCCTTGCGCCATCACCGGGCCAGCCAACGCCATGCCCATCGCCGCCGCCATCAGGATACCGCGCATCACCAAGCCTCCGTGTTGATCCCACACTGGCAGCCTCATGCGGCGGGGTTGTGGCGCCAACGCGGCGGATTCGGGGCGAGTTCGTTCAGAAGCTCCCAGAATCGTTACCTTCTGATGCGTTACCTTCCGAACCGTTACCTGCACATCAGGACGGGCAGCGTCGCATGCTCCAGCACGTGCCGGGTCACGCCGCCCAGGATCAGTTGGCGCAGGCGCGAATGGGAGTAGGCGCCCATCGCGAGCAGGTCTGCCCCGAACTCCTGCGCCGCCATCAGCAGCCCGCGCCCGACCCCGCGGTCGAGCGGGCGGAACTGCGCGATCTCCACGTTGATGCCGTGCAGGCCCAGGTATTGCGACAACGCCGCGGCGGCGGGTCCGCGGCGCTGGTATTCGTCGGCCGACAGCACGCGCACCGCCTTGGCCCGCTGCATCCAGGGCAGGGCGGCCTGCACGGCGGCGGCGCTCTCGGCGGTGCCGTTCCAGGCGATGCAGATGCGGGTGCCTATGGTGGGCAGCGCCACCTGCGGCGCGATCAGCACCGGCCGTCCGCTGTCGAACAGCACGGCATGCAGGGCGTCGCTGCTGCTCACGTCGTCGCCGGCCTCCGGGTGCGGCACCACCGTCAGGTCGGTCAAGCGGGCGAGCTGCGCCACCAGGTCCTCTTCCCGCCCGGTGGCGCTGGCGAAGTTGGCGGTGGCGCCGTCGCCGCGGTGCGGCTCGGCGACGGTCACGCCGTGTTCCGTCACGAAGCGGTCGAACATGGCGCGGACGGCGGCGCTGCGCTGGCTGCCTTCCTTCTCGGTGGCGGACATCATCTCCTCGATCATGGCGCCGGACAGGCCCTCGCCCGCCAGGGGCGCCACGTCGCGGCTGTCCACCTGGACGTGCAGCGCCGTCAGGTGCGCGTCCCATATCCGCGCGACCATCAACGCCGTGGTCAGCGCGGCTTCCCCGGCGGCGGTGCCGGTCAGCGGCAATAGCAGCTTGCGTATCGGCATGGCAGGCGCTCCTCGTCGTTCGGTTCCGGGGAGGCTAGACCAGGCTGGCAGGAAACTGGAAGCGCCGTGCGTCAGGGAAGCCCTGGATCAGGGAAACCCGGGATCAGGGAAGCCTGGTATCAAGGATACAGGGCCTGCGTCGTCCACCCTGCCGCCGTCCGCGTGTAAACCCGGCGGTCGTGCAGCCGATACGGCATATCCTGCCAGAACTCGATCACTGCCGGGCGCACGCGGAAGCCGGACCAGTGCGGCGGGCGTGGGATCGCTTCGCCCGGATGCCGCGCGTCATACTCGGCCACCCGCCGTTCCAGCTCGGCGCGGGAGGGCAGGGGACGCGACTGGTCGGACGCCCAGGCGCCCAGCCGGCTGACGCGGGCGCGGCTGGCATAGTAGGCGTCGGCCTCCGCATCCGTCACGTCGGACACCTCGCCTTCGATCCGCACCTGGCGTTGCAGGGTCTTCCAGTGGAGCAGCAAGGCGGCGCGCGGGTTGGCGCGCAGCTCACCGCCCTTGCGGCCTTCCCGGTTGGTGTAGAACACGAAGCCCTGCCCGTCGTAGTCCTTCAGCAGCACGATCCGGGCTGACGGGGTGCCATCCGGCGTGCAGGTGGCGACCGTCATGGCGTTGGGGTCG
This sequence comes from uncultured Acetobacteraceae bacterium, assembly GCA_964242295.1. Lineage (GTDB taxonomy): Bacteria > Pseudomonadota > Alphaproteobacteria > Acetobacterales > Acetobacteraceae > DASWOJ01. Next base: position 4,537 of record CAXTDP010000512.1, read on the forward strand.
TTGGGCTCGGTGCGCGCGGCCTCGGCCATCCAGGCGGCGAACAGGGCCAACGGGTCGTCGGACTGCGGGATGCCGCG
>CAXTDP010000513.1:0-4600 GCA_964242295.1 uncultured Acetobacteraceae bacterium
AGTCGGCGAGCGTTTTGATGCGCGGCTCCCGCGTGACCAGCACCAGCGGCTCGGCGCAGGTCGCGACGACGCCCTTCACCCGGCCGCGCGTGCGGTCCCAGAGCAGCAGCATGTTGCCGACGCCGGTGTTCACCATGTCCACGGCATCGGCAAGCAGTGCGTCGGTCGCCGCGCCGCCGCCGTTGAAGGTGACCCACTCCGCTTTCAGGCCCGGCGCGCCGAGCTTGGCGGCGTGGGCCTCTATTAAGCCCTGCGCTTCCATGACGAACGTCGGCATGTAGATGATCGAGGGCTGGCGGGTGACCTTGATGCTTGTCTTGGCTTGTGCCCGGGCCGGTGCCACCAAGGTCCTCGCACCCAGGGACAGGGCTGCCGCTCCGCTCAGCACGCTGCGCCGCCTTATCATGCCGCTGTTCCTTCCCTGTGCCGCTGCTTCTGGTCGAACTGCGGTTCTCATGCAGCTTGGCCGCTTCGCCAGGCTGGGACAAGCGAGAGCAGACGCGCTACCGTGCGGGAATGCACACAGTCATCCTGACGGAGCCGATGCACAAGGGAGAGCATGCAAACCTCTGGGAGACGATAAGGCCGTCGTTGGCAGGGCCTGGTCGTTGTTGGCGGGCCGGAAGCCGGGGTGGCGCCGGCGGAAGGCACCCTTGAGCGTGTCGTTCAGCACGGTGGTGCACACGTCGAGGAAGGGCTGCACCGTGGCCCGGCTCCAGCGCATCCGTTGGGCCATGCGCCAGGCGATGATCTCGTCCGCCGCGGCGAGCGCTTGCCCGAATGCCTCGGCCGTGACGGCCTGGCCCGTGCGCGCGAAGGCAAAGCGGTGCTGAATAAGATATACGAGGAAGATTTCCTCGGCTTCTCATACGGGTTCCGACCAAAGCGCGGCCAGCATGATGCTCGGGATGCCCTTGTCGGCATTGGCACCCGGAAGCTGGGCTACATCCTGAACGCCGACATTCGATCTTTCTTCGACGAGGTCAGCCGAGAGTGGCTGGCCAAGGTCCTGAACCATCGAACCGGCGATCCGCGCATCATTCACCTGATCCAGAAATGGCTTAAGGCTGGATACCTGGAAGACGGGGCCGTGCCGACCAACAGCGCGGCGCTGGGTGCCTTCCGCTACCACATAACGGTTTTCTGGCTCCGAGCGCTCCGGCGGCGAAGCCAGAAGGACCGCATGACGTGGTCGCGAACGGGCAGGTTGGCGGCCGACTGGCTACCGAAACCATGCATCCTCCATCCCTGGCCGAGCAGCGGTTCGCCGTCAAACACTCGAGGTAGAAGCCGTGTGCGGAGAATTCCGCTCGCACGGACCTGTACGGGGGGCGCTCAGTGATGGGCGTCCCTACCGCGAATCCCGAACCTACCCGAGCTTCAGCCCTCGCTCGCCCAGAAAACAAGCATGAGGCCGATCTCCGCGGGCATGCTGACCGTCCCCGGCCAATTGAATGTCACCAGCTTCGTCGTCTTCCCCTCGCCCGCGCTTGTCCTCGCCTCCAGCCGCACCGTTCATTGCAGCATGCCTGCTGCCCTCGTGGTCCGGCATCAGCCAGGCCGATCAGCCCAAAATGGGGCAGGCTGCCCCAGGTATTTGACACTCCCACCAGCACCTGCTCCCAGCCCAGCCCCTGACAAACGCTGCCAATTCAAAACCTATCCCCCCATGTCCAAGTCCCCCGCCGGCAATCATGATCGCCGTCCATCATGCCCGGCGACCGTCCCGACCCACTCAAGCGCGCGACCCAACTCCGCTCGAACCAGACCCAGGAGCAGGACCGCCACCCCCGCCAACCCGCACTCCATCACCCCGGGACGCCGCGGCGCCAACGGGACCCGGCGGGCGGCCTTGCCAAACCAAGGCTTGGTTCATAGCCTCCCCGCCACGCTGAAAGGACCTCCCGTCATGAGTTCGACCGTTCCCGGCGAGGCAGCGCTGGTCGAGCTGCCCGTGGTGATCGCGGCGGACGACCAGGTTACGCTGGACAGCCTCGGTGAAGCCCGGCGCAAGCGCGCGATGGAGGTTGCCGCCGGGGTCAGCGCCACCGACAGCACTTCCCTGGCCGTCTTCGGCGCCGCGCCGCAGCGCAAGCTGAGCGGCTTCCTGGATCAGCTCCTCGCGGGCACCGGCACCAACGAGATCGGCGTGGCCGGCGACCTGGTGACGGAGCTGGCGACCAGCCTCAAGCGCCTGGACCTGCCGGGCATGAAGCGCGAAGCCGAGGGCGCTGGCGCGGTGCTCAGCCGGGTGCCGGTGGTCGGACGTTACTTCTCCGCCTTGCGCCGCTTTCGTGCGATGCGCCAGGGCGTGCTGACCCACCTGACGGAGATCGAGCGCAAGGCGGAGGTGCATCTCGGCAAGCTGAAGGCGACCAACGCCGGGCTGGACCGCCTGGTGGACGCGACCGAGGACAACTTGCGCGAGATCGAGGTCTATATCGCCGGCGGGCAGCAGGCGGCCCTGCGGATGCGGGCAGAGCACGCGGCGCTGCGCGACCAGGTACGCAACAGCCGCGATACCGTCCAGATGGCGAAGCTGCGCGACATGTCCGAGCAGATCAACGCCTTCGAAACCCGACTGGTGCGCATGCAGGTCGCCTTCACCCGCGGCATCCTAGCCATCCCGCAAATACGCACGGCGCAGCAGGCGGGACGGATCGAGATACAGAACACGCTGGACACCGTGCTGTTCGACCTGCCGGACTTCAAGAGCGCCCTGGTCCGCGTCGCGGCATTGGAGCGGATCGGCCGCGCCTCGGACGCCACGGCCGCCCGGCGCAAGATCACCCGCGAGCTGCAGGAGATCGGCATAGACGCCCTGGACAGCGCCTACACCAAGGCCAAGGCGAGCCAGGGCGACATGGCCGACGACGTCGCCAGCCTGGCCCAGGTGTCCGACCGGATGATCGGCATCATCAACCGCGGGCTGGAGATGGACCGGGCCAACCGCGGCAAGCGCGACGAGGCGGTGCGGCAGATCGGCGATGTCCGCGCCAAGCTGCTGGACAGCTTGCGCGACCATGCCGACCGTGCGTTGCAGCCGTAGAGCGGCCTGCGTCCAGGCTGAGCGCAGGTTGGTCGGCCGTTTTTGCTTGCGGCCAAGCGCTTGCCGTTCCAGGTCCGGCCGCGCCAGGTCCGAACACAACTGCCATCTACTCTAGGCGCCAGGGACACCCATGCAGTTCAAGATCGAAAGCTTCCTGAACGCCAACCTGCCGGCCGGCGGCACGCGGGTGGACGTGGTGTTCAGCCTGTCGGCGTCGGGCGGGGCGGATGCGGGTCCGTGGGGACAGCCGGCGCCGCGCCGGGTGATCGGGCTGCTGGGCGACCGCTCCGGCTCGATGGCCGGGGACAAGATGCAGGCGTTGAAGCACGCGCTGCGCGTGGCGATCGACGCGATGGACGAGGGCACGGAGTTCTTCGTCGTCGCCTTCGACACCGTGGGCCGGATGGTGGTGCCGCTGACCCGCGCCGACACCGCCGGCAAACGGTTCGCGCATGGCGAGGTGCAGCGGCTGGAGTCCGGCGGCGGCACCTGCATGTCCCGGGCGCTGGCGGCCGCCCGCGGCGTGTTTGCGCAGCGGCCCGGCGCCGTGTGCCAGGCCATCCTGCTCACCGACGGCCAGAACGGGCCGGAGGACGAGGAGTCGCTGGGGCAGGAGCTGGCGTCCTGCGCCGGGCTGTTCCAGGCGCATTGCCGCGGCGTCGGCACCGACTGGTCGCCGAAGGAGCTGCGCCGCGTTGCCGACAAGCTGCTGGGCACCGCGCAGATGGTCGCAAACCCGGCGGGACTGGCCGAGGACTTCCGCGCCACGATGACCGCGGCGATGGCGCTGGGCGTGGCCGACGTGCGGCTGCGGCTGTGGATGCCCAAGAACGCCCGCCTGACCGGCTTCAAGCAGGGCTTTCCCTCCGAGATTGACCTGCTCTCCAGCCTGCGCCCGGTGGACCAGCGCGCGGTGGACCTGCCGCTTGGCGCGTTCGGCGAGGGCACTCAGGACTACTGCGCCGCTTTCACCGTCGTGCCGCTGCCGGTCGGGGAGCAGATGCTGGTCTGCCGCCCGTCCATCGTCACCCCGGACGCGGCCACGCCCGGCGCCAACGTCACCTGCACCTGGACCGACGACGCCAACCTGTCCGCCCGCATAGACGCCCAGGTCGCCCATTATACCGGCCAGGCAGAAAAGGCGCAGGCGATCCAGGACGGGCTGGAGGCGATGGCGCGTCACGACGACGGCGCCGCCACGCTGCGGCTGGGCCGCGCCTTGCAGTTGGCGCAGCAGTCCGGCGACGAGGAAACCACCCGGCGCCTGCGCCAGGTGGTGGACGTGGTAGACGAGGCCGCCGGCACCGTCCGCCTGCGCCGCGGCGCGGAGAAGGCGGCGGTGATGGACCTGGACGTCGGCAGCACCAGGACGGTGCGGGTGAAGCGGGACTGACCGCCGTGGACCAACGCTGCCCCCATTGCGGCCAGTCGTCCACGGACGCCGAATATTGCTCCGAGTGCGGTGCGGCCATGGCACCGCGTGCCGCCGCCCCGGGCGCGACGCCGCACGACGGGGCGTCCCTGCCGGTCCAGACCGCTGCGGGGGAGGCC
>CAXTDP010000514.1:0-4583 GCA_964242295.1 uncultured Acetobacteraceae bacterium
GGGCTGCTGGCCGCGGCGATGCTGGCGACCACGGACCCGGAGCTGGCCGGCCGCCTGGATGCGCTGCGGGCGGAGCAGACGGCGGGCGTCGCCGACGTGCCGTCCGACCCCGCGCCGTAATGGCGCTGCCGCCCAACGCCAGCATCGGCATCATCGGCGGCGGTCAGTTGGGCCGCATGTCCGCGCTTGCCGCGGCACGGCTGGGCTACCGCTGCCACATCCTGACGCCCGAGCCGGACAGCCCCGCCAGCCAGGTCTCCGCCCACACCACCCTCGGCGACTACGAGGACCCGGCGGCGCTGCGGGCCTTCGCCGACGCCGTGGACGTCATCACCTTCGAGTTCGAGAACGTGAGCGCCGCCGGGCTGGACCTGCTGGCGTCGGTCCGGGATGTGCATCCTTCGCCCACGATCCTGCGAATCAGCCAGGACCGGGTGGCCGAAAAATCCTTCCTGGCCGATGCCGGCGTCCCGACGGCGCCGTGGCGCCCGGTGGGAAGCTTGGCGGAGCTGCACGAGGCCGTGGCGGCGCTGGGCCTGCCCGCCGTGCTGAAGACGACGCGGCTGGGCTATGACGGCAAGGGTCAGGCCGTGCTGCGCCACGCCGACGACCTGCTACCGGCCTGGGAGGCGCTGGAGCCGCATCCGCTCGTGCTGGAAGGCTTCGTCAACTACGCCTGCGAAGTCAGCGCCATCGTCGCCCGCGGTGCGGACGGGGCGGGCAGCATCTACGACGTGATGGAGAACCGGCACCGGGACGGCATCCTGGACCTAACGCTCGCCCCGGCCAGGGTCGCCCCGGCAACGGCGACCGAGGCGCAGCGTGTGGCCTGGCGGGTCGCCGACCGGCTGGGCCTGGTGGGCCTGCTGACGGTGGAGATGTTCGTGCGGGACGGCCGGGTGCTGGTCAACGAGATCGCGCCGCGTCCGCACAACTCCGGCCATTGGACCATAGACGGCTGCCCCTGCAGCCAGTTCGAGATGCACGTGCGCGCCGTCGCCGGCCTGCCGCTGCCCCCCGGTCGCCGCCATGCCGATGCGGTGATGAAGAACCTGGTGGGTCCGGAGGAAACGGCCCTGTGGCCCGAGATCGTGGCGACGCCGGGTCTGATCCCGCATCTCTATGGCAAAGCGGAAGCACGGCCCGGCCGCAAGATGGGTCACGTGAACCGGCTGTTCCCCTTGGGCGAACTGCCGGACGACGCCGCGGTGCGGGCGGCACTGGGATGCGTAGCGCCGGCTATATAGCTCCTTTTCCCTCCGGGAGAGGGTTGGGGTGAGGGAAAGGCAACAAGCGCCGCATCCTCCAACAGACGCGCCGATCCGCATTGCCACGAACCGGCATTGCACTGCTTGGCTTCCCTCACCCCGACCCTCTCCCGAAGGGAAAGGGAGCAGCCCACGGCACCCCCCATAGGGCAAGCTTGCTGCCACGCCCCACGGATGCGATAGGACGCGGATCATCCGCACGGCCCGCCCAGGCCGCATCCACCGAGGGACCGCATGGCCAAGATCACCGTCAAGACCCCCGTCGTCGAGCTGGACGGGGACGAGATGACCCGCATCATCTGGGGCTTCATCAAGGACAAGCTGATCCTCCCCTACCTCGACATAGACCTGAAATACTACGACCTCGGCATCGAATACCGCGACCAGACCGACGACCAGGTGACGGTGGACGCCGCCCATGCCATCCGGCAGTACGGCGTCGGCGTGAAGTGCGCGACCATCACCCCGGACGAGGCCCGCGTCACCGAGTTCAAGCTGAAGAAGATGTGGCGCAGCCCCAACGGCACCATACGCAACATCCTCGACGGCACCATCTTCCGCGAGCCGATCATCTGCTCCAACGTGCCGCGCCTGGTGCCGCACTGGACCCAGCCCATCGTCATCGGCCGCCATGCCTACGGCGACATCTACCGCGCCACCGAAACCAAGATCAGCGGCCCCGGCAAGGTCACGCTGCAGTTCCAGCCCGCCGGCGGCGGCGCTCCGATGGTGCTGGACGTGTTCGACTTCAAAGGCCCCGGCGTCGCGATGGGCATGCACAACACCCGCGCCAGCATCGAGGGCTTCGCCCGCGCCAGCTTCAACTACGGCATCGCTCGGGGCTACCCGGTTTACCTGTCCACCAAGAACACCATCCTGAAGGCCTATGACGGCATGTTCAAGGACGTGTTCCAGGAGATCTTCGACGCCGAGTTCAAGGCGGAGTTCGACCATCGCAAGCTGACCTACGAGCACCGGCTGATTGACGACATGGTTGCCGCCGCCCTCAAGTGGAACGGCGGCTACGTTTGGGCCTGCAAGAACTACGACGGCGACGTGCAGAGCGACATCGTGGCCCAGGGCTTCGGCAGCCTCGGCCTGATGACCAGCGTGCTGATGTCGCCGGACGGCAAGACCGTCGAGTCCGAGGCCGCGCACGGCACCGTGACCCGCCACTACCGCGAGCACCAGAAGGGCCGCGAAACCAGCACCAACCCGATCGCATCCATCTTCGCCTGGACACGCGGCCTCGCCTACCGCGGCCGGTTCGACAACACCCCCGACGTGACGGCGTTCGCCGATACGCTGGAGCGCGTGTGCGTGGAGACGGTCGAGTCCGGCTTCATGACCAAGGACCTCGCCAGCCTGATCGGGCGCCAGCAGCCTTACCTGAACACGCAGGACTTCCTGAGCAAGATCGACGAGAACCTGCAGGCCGCCATGGGCATCGCCAAGGCCGCTTGACACCAGCGCCGGGCCGGGCTTGCGCACGCAGGTCCGCCCCGGCAAGGTCCCATCGGCACGGCCAGCGTTCTTCGGACCCATCCGGTCCCGGCTGGCCCGGCGGAGGCACGGCACATGGACGGTTTGGACGGCTTGAGGAGCTACCCGCTGGCCCGGCGGGGCATGATGATGACCGGACTGATCAGCGGCCTTACCTTGGCGGTGACGCCGGTCGAGGCGCAGGTCATCCACACCGGCTCGGACGGGCTGGACGCCGGCGAAACCAAGATACCGACCAGCGAAGGGTCTCTGCCGGCCTACTACGCCCGCCCCGCCGGCGCCGGGCCATTCCCGACGGTGCTGGTGATCGAGGAGATCTTCGGTGTTCACGAATACATCAAGGACACCTGCCGCCGTCTCGCCCATGCCGGTTACCTGGCCGTGGCGCCCGAGCTGTATGCGCGCATCGGCGACCTCTCGACCATGACGGACGTGGGCGCCATCGTGCGCGACGTCATCAGCAAGGCGCCGGACGACCGGCTGCTGGAAGACCTGGACTCGACGGCCGTGTGGGCTGCGGGGAACAAGGGCGACCCGGCGCGGCTGGCCATCACCGGCTTCTGCCGCGGCGGGCGCAATGTCTGGATGTATGACGCCCACAACCCGACCCTGAAGGCAGCCGTTGCCTGGTACGGCCCGATCAAGGGCCAGCCCTCCCCGATCCAGCCGACCAACCCCGGCGACATCGCAGCCGACATCAAGGCGCCGCTGCTGGGGATGTATGGCGGCCAAGACACCGGCATTGCCGTCCCCGACGTGCAGGCCGCGGCGACCAAGGCGCGGGCGGCAGGCAAGACGGTGGAGATCATCGTCTACCCCGACGCGCCGCACGGCTTCCACGCGGATTACCGTCCCAGCTACCGCAAGGCCGACGCCGAAGACGGCTGGAACCATATGCTGGCCTGGTTCAAGAAATACGGAGTGTAACCCCCCTTCTCCCTCTCCCTCCGCGAGAGGGTCGGGGTGAGGGAGGCCGCAAGCACCGTCCGCAACCTGCTACAGGCGCAATTCCTGGTTGGGCCTAGTTGGCGCTTGCGTCTTCCCTCACCCTACCCCTCTCCCGGAGGGAGAGGGAACAGGACAGTCCCTAAGCCGCCAGCTTCGCCCTAACGGCATCCAGCGCCGCCCCGGCCCGCCCAGCATCCGGTCCTCCAGCCTGCGCCAAATCCGGACGCCCGCCACCCCCCGCCCCACCAGCCGCGCTGCTTGCAGCCCGCACCAAGTCCACCGCGTTCACCCGGCCCACCTGGTCGCCGAACACCCCGACGACGATGCTCAGCTTGCCATCCAGCGTGGACACCACCGCCGCCACACCATTCTCGATCTGCTTGCCGATCGCCTCCGCCATGCCCTTCAAGTCCCGCGGCGGCACATCGCCCAGGTTGCGGGCGGCGAGCGTCACCCCGGCCACCGTCTCGACCTCCGCCGTCGCCGCACCAGTCGCCAGCTTGCGCTGCAGTTCCGACACCTGCCGCTCCAGTCGCCGGCGATCCTCGACCAACTGGCCCACGCGCTCCGCCGCGTCCGCCGGGTTCGTCTTGAGCAGCCCGGCAATCTCCTGCAACCGCCGGTCGCCCTCCATCACCGCCGCCAATGCCGCGGCGCCCGTCACCGCCTCGACCCGGCGCACCCCGGCGCTCACCGCACCTTCCCCCACCACGCGGAACAGGCCGATATCGCCGGTCCGCCGCACATGGGTGCCGCCACACAGCTCCACCGAGTAGCCGCCATCCCCCATCGAGACCACGCGGACCTCATCCCCGTACTTCTCCCCGAACAGCGCCATCGCACCCTCCGCCACCGCCGCCTCGG
>CAXTDP010000515.1:0-4549 GCA_964242295.1 uncultured Acetobacteraceae bacterium
GGCGGGAGGGCACCCGATGCAGCATGGCGGCTCCATCAGCAAGCGGCGGAGTCCCGCCGCGTCGCGGAGCGCCAGCCATCCTCGGATCCGCACCGTGCCGCCCATCGCGGCGGGCGCGCCATCCCGTCGCAGCAGGGCATCCCACCCCAGTCTGGCGATCGTCCGCGCGTCCTGCATCGGTGAGCCTCCTGCGTGCCGACCAGGAGACCCCCGGTGGACGGCCGATCCATTCTGTCCGCAGATACTGGCATCCGTCTTGCCAGACCGCAGCCACGGGCGGGATTGAGGGAGGCCAGCAATGCCGGAGTATGCCGACACGCTGATCGAGGGCCGTATCTTCCGCGGCCTTCGTGAGGGCTTTGCCGAGGCCATCGCGGTCGCCGGCGACCGCATCGTCGCTTGCGGCAGCCGGGCCGCGGTCCGGGCGTTCGCCGGTGTCGGCACCAGGCGGATCGACCTGGACGGCCGCGTCGCCATCCCGGCCTTCAACGATGCGCACCAGCACCTGTTGCCGCTCGGCCTCGGCATGTTGCAGGTCAACCTGCGGCCGGAGCGCGTCCGCACCCTGGACGGGCTGCTGTCCGCCCTGCGCGACGCAGCATCGCGCACGCCGAAGGGCCAGTGGGTGCAGGGCCGCGGCTACGACCACGCCGAGCTGGATGTCGGCCGCCACCCGACGGCGGCGGAGCTGACGGCGGCGGTCCCGGACCACCCGGCGTTCATCGTCCGCACCTGCGGCCACATGGGCGTCGCCAACGCCGCCGGGCTGGCGGCGGCCGGGGTCGGGCACAACACGCCGGACCCGGAAGGCGGCGTGATCGGCCGCGCCGCGGGCGGCCTGACCGGGCTGCTGCAGGAGCGCGCGATGCGCCTGGTGCGCGACGCCATCCCCGAGCCGGACGACGCCGCCCTGGTGGACGCCATCGAGCGCGCCGGCACGCACATGAACGGCCTTGGCTTCACCGCCGTCATGGACGCGAACGTCGGCATGGTCGCCGGGATGCGGGAGGTCGAGGCCTACCGCGCCGCGCACGCGGCGGGCCGCCTGCCGGTGCGGACCTGGGTATGCCTGGCCGGCAACCCCGAGGGCATCGCCGAGCAGGCATGGCAGGCCGGCATCCGACCCGGCGACGGCGACGGGATGCTGCGCTTCGGGGCGATGAAGGTATTCGCGGACGGCTCCGCCGGCGGGCTGACCGCTGCCATGTCCGACCCTTATCTGCCCGGAGGCACCGGCGTGTTCTGCTTCCCGGACGCCACCATGCATGGCCTGTTGGCCCGCTACCACGCACAGGGCTGGCAGCTTGCCATCCACGCCATCGGCGACGCCGCCATCGAACAGGTGCTGGCCGGCATGGAGGCCGCGGACACCCAGGCCCATCCCGCTGCCGGCCGGCGCCACCGGATCGAGCACTGCGGCTTCGTGACCGCGGGCCAGCGCGCGCGCATGGCGGCGCGCGGGATCGAGCCGGTGCCGCAGCCCATCTTCATGCGCGAGTTCGGCGACACCTACGTCGCCAACCTGGGCGAGGCCCGCGCCGCGGCGGCCTATCCGATGCGGAGTTGGCTGCGCGACGGCCAGAACCCCGCCGCAAGCTCGGACGCGCCGGTGTCCACGACCGACCCGTTCCAGAACATCCACGCGATGGTGACGCGCAGGACCAACCGCGGCACCCTGCTCGGCCCGGACGAGGCGATCAGCGTCGAGGAAGCCGTGCACTGCCTGACCTGGTGCGGCGCCTACACCCAATTCGCGGAAAACGAACGCGGGCGGCTGCTGCCGGGGATGCTGGCGGACGTGGCGGTACTGTCGCAGGACATCTTCACGGCTGATCCCGAGGCGATCCTGTCCACGACGGCCAGCTTCGTGCTGCGTGGCGGCGTGCCGGTCGCAGGCACCCTGGCCTGATGGCGCGGCTGGCAGCCGGGCGGCTGCTGCTGGCAGTGCCGGTGCTGCTGGGGGTGCTGCTGATCGGCTTCCTGTTGATCCAGATCGTCCCCGCCGACCCGGCTGCCATACGCGCCGGCCCCACCGCGACGGCGGACGTGGTGGCGGCCATACGCGCCGACCTCGGCCTGGACCAGCCGCTGCCGGTGCAGTTCGCCCGCTACCTCGGTCGGCTGCTGCGGGGGGACCTGGGCGTGTCGGTCATCAACAACGTGCCGGTGTCGTCCGAGCTGGCCAACACCGTCGGTCCCACGGCGGAGCTGATGCTGGCGACCCTGATATGGGCGGTGCCGGCCGGGCTGGCGCTGGGCACGGTGGCGGCGGTGCGGCACCGGGGCTGGCCGGATCGCCTGGTGACGGCGCTGGCCGTCGCGGGCGTGTCGGTGCCGGTGTTCTTCGTCGGCCTGGTGCTGATCTGGTTCGTGGGTTTCCGCTGGGGGCTGCTGCCGTTCACGGGACGGGGCGGGCCGATCTGGACCCTGGCCGGACTGCAATCCTTGGCGTTGCCGGCGCTTACGCTCGGCCTGTCCTTCGTCGGCCCGGTGGCGCGGATGACGCGGTCCTCCGTGCTGGAGGGGCTGCGCGCCGACCACGTCCGCACCGCCCGCGCCAAGGGCCTGCGGGAGCGGTCGGTGGTGCTGCGCCATGCCCTCCGCAATGCGCTGATCCCCGTCATAACCCTGATCGGGCTGCAGATTGGCTTCCTGCTGGGCGGCGCAGTGGTGACGGAAACCATCTTCTCCTGGCCGGGCGTCGGCCGGCTCGCGGTGGGCGCCATCATGTCTTCGGACTTCCCGATGGCCCAGGGGACGATCCTGGTGCTGGCGGGCGGGTTCATCGTGGTGAACCTCGGCGTGGACCTGCTCAGCCTCCGGCTGGACCCGCGCATGCGCGCATGAGGCGGCTGCTGCGCGACCCGGTGGGCCTGGCGGCCTTGCTGGTGCTGTTTGCCGCGGTCGTGCTGGCGCTGCTGGCGCCCTTGATCGCCCCGACCGACCCGGCGGACAACGACCTGTCGCTCGCGATGCAGCCGCCGGGCGCCGGGCTCCCGCTGGGGGCGGACGACCAGGGGCGCGACCTCGTGACCCGCGTGCTGTTCGGGTTGCGGCTGACGCTGTTGATCGGCGCGGCGTCGGTGGCGGCTGGGGGCATCGCCGGGATTGCGCTCGGGCTGCTCGCGGCGTTCCATCGCCGCCTGGATGGGCTGGTGATGCGCACGATGGACGTGCTGCTGTCGTTCCCCGCCATCCTGTTCGGCCTGGCGCTGGCCGGCATCCTTGGGCCAGGCGTGCCGGCGGTGGTGCTGGCGCTGTCCGTCGCCACCGTGCCCTTGATGGCCCGCATCGCCCGTGCCGCCGCGGCGGTGGAGATGGGACGGGACTACATCGAGGCCGCCCGGGCCACCGGCGCCGGCAACGGCCGGCTGATCCTACGCCACCTCCTGCCCAACTGCGCCACCGCGCTGCTGGTCTTCGCCACGCTTCGGTTCGGCCAGGTGATCCTGCTGGGGGCGGCGCTGTCCTTCTTGGGCCTGGGGGCGCAGCCGCCGACGGCGGAACTAGGAGCGATGGCGTCCCAGGGGCGCAACTTCCTATTCTTCGCGCCGCACATCGCGGTGGTGCCATGCGTCGCGATCGTCGTCGTGGTGCTGGCATGCAACGTGCTTGGAGACTCGCTGCGGGACGCGCTGGACCCGCGCAGCACCGGGAGAGTCCCATGAAGCGCTTCATGCTGGCCGCCGCACTTGCAGCCGCCGCTGCCCTCCCTGTCTCCCTGCCCGCTCCGGCCCGTGCGCAGACTGCGCCGCCCGGCACGCTGGTGCTGCTGCGGACCATAGACAGCGATAACTACGATCCTGCCCGCTCGACCGCACGCTCTGCCGGGGAGGCGCTGACCTTCCTGGGCGATACGCTGACATCGCTCGACTGGGACATGAAGACGGTGCGGCCGGGCCTGGCGACAAGCTGGACGGTCAGCCCGGACGGCAAGCTCTATACCTTCAAGCTACGCGACGACGTGACGTTCTGCGACGGGCGCCGCATGACCGCGGACGACGTGGCCTACACCATCAAGCGCTTCGTTGACCCTGCCACGCGCAGCCCCGTCCGCTGGCGGGCCGGCCCGGTCAAGGACGTGCGCGCGGTAGATCCCACGACCGTCGAGTACGAGTTGACCGACCCGTTCAACGAACTGCCGCTGCAACTAAGCCTGTTCTTCCTGACGATCGTGGACAAGGCGTCGGTCGAGGGCCTGGGCGCCAACTTCGGCGTGCAGGGCTTCAACGGGACGGGACCGTTCTGCTGGGTGTCCTGGACGCCGCGGCAGGAGATGGTTATGCGGCGGCACGAGGGCTATCAGTGGGGACCGCCGGTGTTCAAGAACCCGGCGCCGCAGGTGGACCGGGTGATCTGGCGCGTCATCCCCGACGCCAACACCATCCTGGCCGCGATCCAGTCGGGCCAAGGGGACGTGACGCAGTATGTGCCGCCCATCGCGCTGCCGAGCCTGCGCAACACGCCGGGCATCACCCTGTCCAACCAGCCCAACTACTTCTGGGACTACTTCCTGGGCTTCAAGGTGGACAAGCCGGCGGTGAACGAC
>CAXTDP010000516.1:0-4533 GCA_964242295.1 uncultured Acetobacteraceae bacterium
GCGGACGCACCAGGAAGATGTTCTCGGCAATCGAGAGCAGCGGGATCAGCGCCAGTTCCTGGTGGATGATGATGATCCCCAGCGCCTCGCTGTCGTTGATGCCCTGGAAGCTGCGGAGCGTGCCGTCATACTCGATCTCGCCCTCGTAGCTGCCGGCGGGATAGACCCCGCTCAGCACCTTCATCAGCGTGGACTTGCCGGCGCCGTTCTCCCCCACCACGGCGTGTATCTCGCCGGCACGGACCGTCAGGTTGACGTCGCGCAGCGCCAGCACCGGGCCGAACCGCTTGGTGATGCCGCGCATCTGCAGGAGATCGGCCATGACGGGCGCTCCGCTAGAACTGCGACGCCTTGTAGTAGCCGCTGTCCACCAGGATCTGCTTCCAGTTGGACTTGTCCACGATCACCGGCTTCAGCAGATACGCCGGCACCACCTTCACGCCGTTCTCGTAGGTCTTGGTATCGTTGACCTGCGGCGTCTTGTTGCTCAGCAGCGCGTCAACCATGTCGGCCGTGACCTTCGCCAGGTCGCGGGTATCCTTGAAGATGCTGGCATACTGCTCACCGGCCAGGATCGCCTTGACCGACGGAACCTCGCAGTCCTGGCCGCTGACGATCGCCATCGGCATGCCGCCGCTGCCGTAGCCGACGCCCTTCAGCGACGAGATGATGCCGATGGAAATGCCGTCATACGGCGACAGCACCGCATCCACCTTCTTGTCGCTGTAGAAGGCGCTCAGCAGGTTATCCATCCGCGCCTGCGCCGCCGCGCCGTCCCAGCGCAGGGTGGCGACCTTGTCCATCCCCGTTTGCTTGCTGCCGACGACGAACTGCCCCTTGTCAATCAACGGCTGCAGCACCGACATCGCGCCGTTGTAGAAGAACGCGGCGTTGTTGTCGTCAGGCGACCCGCCGAACAGCTCGATGTAGGTCGGCCCCTTGATGTCCCGGGTCTTCAAGCCGGCCAGCAGCGACTGCGCCTGCAGCACGCCCACCTGGAAGTTGTCGAACGTCGCGTAGTAGTCCACGTTCGGCGAATTGCGGATGAGCCGGTCATACGACACCACCCTGATCCCCGCCCGCGACGCCTGGCCCAGCACGTCCGACAGCGTGGTGCCGTCAATCGCTGCGATCACCAGCACTTTGGCGCCCTTGGTGATCATGTTCTCAATCTGCGAAAGCTGGTTCGGCACGTCGTCCTCGGCGTATTGCAGGTCAGTCCCGTAGCCGCGGGATTGCAGCACCTTCACGATGTTGTCGCCATCCGCGATCCAGCGCATGGAGGACTTGGTCGGCATCGCGACGCCCACCATCGCCTTGGACTGCGCCAGGGCCGGACCGCCCCCGGCTGCGGCCAGCGCAGCCCCGGCCATCAATGCGCGCCTGCTGATCTCCATGTGTCCTGCTCCCTTGCCGCGCTGCGTTCTCCGCGGCGCTCGTTATCCGGTCCAAGACGCAGCCTACACGTGACCCAGTGGCTTCGGGAAGGGCGGCAAGGGTTTGGCGGAAGCAAAGAGCCTAGATGCAGGAGGTATCAACCGGCATTGGCCATCATGCAGCGCCAGGCTGCTGCCTTCGTGCAGCATCAGGCATCCACCGCCGCACGATGGCAATGCCGAAGCACGGTGGCATGCTCCCTAGCAACTGAACAGACCTGGCCGCCTCCCAGGTGGCGGCTATCAGGCTAGCTGCTGCTCGATGGAGCGGGTCAGCGGCGTGTCCACGTCGCCTGTGTGCTTGGTCGTCACGGTTTCCACCAGCACGATCCAGCATTCCTCGTCGGCGACCGGGTTGTGCAGCACGCCACGCGGCACGATGCAGAACTCGCCGGCCTCCAGCACCGTCTCGGCCCCGCCCTCGAACTGAATGCGCAGCCGGCCGCGCACGACCTGGAACAGCTCGTCCTCGTCATCATGCTTATGCCACGCAAGCTGGCCGCAAACCTTGGCGACCTTCACGTATTGGTCGTTCACGCGACCGATTACCTTGGGCGACCAGTGCTCGGTCACGCTGTCCAGGGCAGCCAGCAGGTTGACGGATTTAACCACGGTCTTCTCCGGTCTGAACGCCCGCCGACAGGGCGCGCAGAGTCTCATACCGCAACTCACCGGCGCTGCGCATACACCTGGCAGCTTGAAGCGAGACTGTCCCACGGGCGGCTCGCGCCGCCCGTGGGACCTTCCCGTAAGACCCCGTATTCCGCCCTAGGCCGCCGGAACCGCGACGAACAGGCTGTGCCCGTCCCGCAGCACCCGCAACGCAAGGGCCTGCTTGCTGTCCCGGCCGCCGATGGCCCGCACGGCATCCTCAGGCGACCCGACCGGGTGGTTGCCGACGCCCAGCAGCACGTCGCCGGCACGCAGCCCGGCGTCGCTGGCCGGGCTGTCCGGGCGCACGGCGGCGATCACCGCGCCCTTGGTGCCTGCAGGGACGTTCAGGCCCTCACGCGCTTCCTGGTTCAACGGCGCCAGCGCCAGGCCGATCTTGCCGCCGTTGCCGTGCGGCGCCTCCGCCCCGGTGTCGGCCGCCTGCTCCGGCAGCGCGTCCGCCTTCACCGAAAGCGTCTGCACCGTGCCGTCGCGCTGCACCGCCAGTTGCGCCGTGGCGCCGGGGTGCAGGGCTGCGACCTGGCGAGCCAGGGCGCGTGGGTCCCGCACCTCCACGCCGTTCACCGCGGTCACGACATCACCGGGCTTCAGGCCAGCCGCCGCAGCGGGTCCGTCCGCCTGCACGTCCGCCACCAGCGCGCCCTCTGCCTTGGACAGCTTCAGCGCGGCGGCCATCGCCGGGTTCACCTTCTGAGTGGAAACACCCAGGAAGCCGCGCTCGACGTGCCCATGAGCCTCAAGCTCGGCAACGACCTGCTTGACCACGTTGGACGGAATGGCGAAGCCGATGCCCACCGAGCCGCCGGACGGGCTGTAGATTGCCGTGTTCACGCCCAGCACAGTCCCGTCCGTGCCGAACAGCGGCCCGCCGGAGTTGCCGCGGTTGATCGGCGCGTCCACCTGCAGGAAGTCGTCATACGGTCCGGCGCCGATGTCCCGGCCGCGCGCTGACACGATGCCCGCCGTCACCGACCCGCCAAGTCCGAACGGGTTGCCCATCGCAACCACCCAATCGCCGGGCCGCGCCTTGTCGGAGTCGCCCAGGGACAGGAACGGCAGGCCCGCGCCGGCATCCACCTTCAGCACGGCCACGTCCGTGCGGGGGTCGCGGCCGACTACCTTGGCCTCCAGCTCGCGCCCGTCATCCAGCGTCACGACGACCTTGCTGGCGCCCTCGACGACGTGGTTGTTGGTCACGACATGGCCCTCGGCGTCCACCAGGAAACCGGAGCCGAGCGCCTTCATCGTCCGGCTGCCGCCGTCCGGCTGGCCGTGGCCGTGGCCCGGCATCCCGAACCGGCCCTGCGGCATCTCGTCCTCGTCCGACCCGCGGGAGGCGGCGGACTGCATGGGGGCAGTCTCGGTGCTGGTGATGGTCACGACGGCGGGGCGAACGCGGCTGACCAGGTCGCCGAAGCCGGGCATGGCCGGGACGGGCTGCGTCGTGATCGGCGCCCCCGTGCCCTGCGCCGTGCCCTGGGCCGTGGCCGGCATCAGGCTCGCGCCGAAGCCGCCGAGCGCGGTCCCGGCGAGCAGTGCCGCCGCAAGCATCGGACGGCGTAGTTTGGGAAGCGTCATGGTGGGGTCTCCGGGGTTGGATGCAGCGAATGGTTCCGCCTGCACCCCACATGCCCCCGCAGGGATGGAGGGACGCCCTCCGCAATCATGTCGAATTTTTCAGGAAGCCGCCTGGCCCGGGAACGTAAGGGTCACCCGCAGCCCCGGCGCCGCGTCATCCAGGCTCAGCGCCGCCCCGTGCAGCTTGGCCACCGCCGCCACGAGCGCCAAGCCCAGCCCGGTTCCCGGCGTGTTGCGGCTGCGGTCCAGACGGTAGAACCGTTCCAGCACCCGTGCCCGCTCGCCGGCGGGGATGCCGGGTCCATTGTCGGACACCTCCAGCACCGCGGCCTCGCCGCCATGCAGCCGGATGCTGCACGCAACGCCAGGGCCGCCATGCGTCAGGGCGTTCTCGACCAGGTTGGCCAGGACTTGGCGCAGCAGCGCCGCATCCCCCTCGATCCGCACGCCCGGCGCGATCTCCGCCTGCAGCGCCTGCCCCGCCTCCTCCGCCACCACGGCGTAGGTTTCCGCAAGGTCCTGCACCAGCGCGGACAGGTCCAGGCCGGCAAAGCCGCCTCCCTTCAACCCGGCCTCCGCCCGCGCGATGCGCAGCAGCGCGGAGAAGGTCGCCAGCACTCCGTCCAACTCGGCCAGCCCGGCGTCCAGCGTGGCCGCGTCCGCCGCCGGTTCGCGCGGGCGGGTGGCCGCCGCTTCCAACTGCTGGCGCAGCCGGAACAGCGGGCTGCGCAGGTCGTGCGCGATGCTGGTGGTCGTCATTTGCAGGCCGTCCACCAGCGTTTCGATCCGCGCCAGCATGGCGTTCACCGCCGCCGCCAGCCGGTCGAACTCATCGCCGCGGCCCGCG
>CAXTDP010000517.1:0-4532 GCA_964242295.1 uncultured Acetobacteraceae bacterium
GCTTGTCCCGCTGGTATCGCGAGGCCGCCGAGGCGCGCGGCCTGCCGCTGGCCGACCCCGATGCGCGCGAGATCGTCTATGGAATGCCCTACAAGCAGTGGCAGGCGCTGCATCAGCGGGATGCCACGCCGGATCAGAAGGCTGCGTTCACGGCAGCAAATACGGGGCATTGATCGCCTGCTCCGTCAAAGCAGGGAACACGGCGGTGAGGTCCAGGGGCGGCAAGCACTGCCTTGCCTGCCCCTGGACCGCCACGCGGCGTCGTTGGTCTCCAACGGCGGGCTGACGCCGTGGTCCCGAAGCAGGCTGCAGTTAGATGCGGCTGCGCAGTGACCAAACTTGCAAGCCTGCGTTCGCCAAGAAAGCTGGACCGGTTTGCGTCAGGTTTGGACGGGGACCAGTCTAATCCCGTTCACGGTGTGGCCAGATACATCGTCGCCGCGCCGAACCAACGTGTCTGGAACTCGATTCGCACCGGGAGCTTCGGTCCTCCCGGGACGGCTGAGGCAAACCACGCGGTTCCCCGCTGCGGCCGGCGTAGCGTTGCCGGGTCGGCGTCGTGGACAAATCCGCCGGTCTGCCGGCCCTCGAAGTCGCAACGCAGGGCCGGGCCGGCGTAGCTGGAGCGGCTAGTCGGCTCCATCTCCTGCATCGGCCCGGTATGGGCAGCCAGCTCGCCCAGGCGGCGGCCGTCAAAAGTGCGGACCTGGCCGTCACAGTGGCCGGTCAGGTTCACGTTATGGATCAGCAGCGCCAGCACGCTCAGCGTATCGGCCGTGCCGGCCTGCTCGGCTGGGGGCACTGGGTCACGCTCCTCGTCATTGGGCGGCACGAGTTGGCGTATCTGCGGGTTGTTAGCCGGGTAGTCTATTTGGGTCACCCGCTGCACGCCGCGCTGGGTGCCTGCGCTGAAGAACCGGCGGGGCAGCACGCGCCCGGCGTCGAACCGCCCCTCCGCCACGCTGTCGTTGCGGCTGCTGTAGGCGAGCGAGAGGGCGCCGACGGTGCGATATGTCAGATGGACGCGATACGTGGCAGGCTGCACGTCCCAGTCCGCATCCATCGTCAGCACCTGCAGGCCGGCGGCGTAGGTCTGGTAGTGGACACTAACCGGCTCGGCGCCGGCCGGAGCGGCGGATAGGAGCAGGAGCGCTGCCGGCATCATCAATCGTCGCATTCCCTGGACGTTACGTGGCGTGAGCGGAGGGCACAACGGTCTTGCTGCGCCTTGGGGAACACGCCCGCGTCATCCCGCGCCCAGGTTTCCCCGGTGCTGGAACAGCCCCGCGTGATCCCCGCCCAGCAGCGGTTGCCACCCAGCAGCGATTGCCGATCTGGGTACGGCGCTGGCCGGCCGGGCCAACCGGGGCGGGGACAACGCTTGGACATGGCGCTATATGGCTGCATGACCTCAATCCAAGACTGCGCCGTGCAGCGCGGCACGCCCAGCGGCGGCATCAGCCTGCCCTTTCGATGCCCGGAGTGCGGCCCCTCTTCCCTGCGCAGCCCGACGGCGCTGTTGGGCCAGCACGACCGGGACGCGGCTGCCGGGCTGGGCTATTCGGATGCCGAGGTTGACGCCCTGGCGCGCGACGGCGGGCTGCGGGCGGAGGCGGCGCGATGACTGACCGTTATGCCGTGATCGGCAACCCGATCGGGCACAGCAAGTCGCCTGCCATCCATATGGGCTTTGCCGCCGTCACAGGTCAGGACATCAGCTATGAGGCGCTGCTGGCCCCGGTGGGCGGGTTCGCCGACGCCGTGGATGCCTTTCGCATCGGCGGCGGCCGGGGGCTGAACATCACCGCGCCGTTCAAACTGGACGCCGCCGCCTATGCGACGCAGCGGCTGGACCGGGCGGAGCAGGCCGGAGCCGTCAACGCCCTGTCGTTCGACGGCTCGGCGGCGGTGGCCGACAACTTCGACGGCATCGGCCTCCTGCGGGATATCGTGGCGAACCTGGAGTGCTCCCTGCAGGGCCGGCGCGTGCTGATGCTTGGCGCGGGCGGCGCGGCCCGCGGTACGCTGCCACCGTTCCTGGAACAGCGCCCGGCCGAACTCGTGGTCGCCAACCGCGAGCCGGAAAAGGCGGCGGAGTTGGCGGAGCGGTTTGCCTCGCACGGTCCCGTCTGCGCCACGGGGCTGGATGGGCTGCGGCGCTTGGGCAGCTTCGACGTGGTGGTCAACGCCACCTCTGCCAGCCTGCGTGGCGAGCTGCCGGACATCGGTCCCGCAGTGTTCGGGCCGGGGTGCCTGGCCTACGAGATGGTTTACGGCCGCGGCCTGACCCCGTTCCTTCGCCTGGCGCGCGAGGCGGGCGTGATCCGGCTGGCGGACGGAGTCGGGATGCTGGTCGAGCAGGCGGCCGAAGCCTTCGCCTGGTGGCGCGGCGTGCGGCCGGATACCCGGGCGGTGATCGAACGGATGACGGTGCCGCTGGTTTAAGGTTGCCCTGCGGCCTTTCCCTCCGAGAGAGGGTTGGGATGAGGGGGGGTTAGCTGCGGCGCGAAGTATTGAAGCTGCAGCGGCACCGCGGGCACTGCTTGGGAACATGCGGCGCTTGACGACCCCCTCACCCCGGCCCTTTCCCGGACGGAGAGGGAGCAGACCGCCATTGGACGCACAGTAAGGAGACCCGCATGACCCGCCTCGTTTACGTCCTGAACGGACCCAACCTGAACCTGCTCGGCCGCCGTCAGCCGGAGATTTACGGCCGCGAAACCCTGGCCGACGTGGAGCGCGACTGCCGGGTGCTGGCGGCCGAACTGGGCCTCGACCTGCGCTTCCACCAGAGCAACCGCGAATACGAGATCATAGACTGGGTGCACGAGGCGCGGGAGGACGCAGGGGGCATCGTCATCAACCCGGCAGCCTTCACCCACACCTCCGTCGCGATCCTGGACGCGCTGAACACCTTCGAGGGGCCGGTGATGGAGGTCCATATCAGCAACGTCCATAAGCGCGAGGCCTTCCGGCACCATTCCTACGTGTCGCTACGGGCGAATGGGGTGATCGCCGGGCTTGGCACCCAGGGCTATCAACTGGCGCTGCGGCACCTGGCGCACCTGCTGGACGGGGCGAAGTAGCGGTGGCGCCTGTCCGCCTGGCGGTGATGGGCGCTGATCGAGAGGCCGCGGGCAAGCCATTCGATTGGGATGAGCTACCAGCCGGTGTTGTCCTGGTGCCGCATACGGGCCTCGAACCAGTGTTACAGCCTTGAAAGAGCCTAGCGAGTAAACAGTTTCAACGTGTTGAACATAACTGTACGCGGCGGCGTGCCACTGCTTACGTCCTTTCGTCGCACCCGCGGCAACGGGACGCTGACAGCGATATTCCAAGGGAGGTTTCCGTATGGGACTTCGCCTTCCGCTTCTGTAAATCACCCTTTCGTCGGCACCGATATCAGTTTGATTGCTCAGTCCGGCGGCGGTTTGCCCATGAACTCGCGATGGTTCCCCGCCAAGAGATACACAAGAGCAGACCGGCCACGGCATGATGAACAGCACAGTGCAGCCAGGATGGGCTTGAAAAAACGGTCCCCGTACCATTTCCAAGGTAGATGCACAGGTATCACGGTGGACGTGCGGGTGGTTGGGGCACCGAACCTCCAGGATGCAATCCGGCTGGTTCGAGAGCAATCGTCCAAGCTGGTCATGAGCTAGAGGTCTATGGAAACTTACCTTCCAAGGCACCTCCATCCAAGGGGATCGTCAAGCCTTAGAGCGGTTCTTACTTAGATCTGGCGTGGTTGTATCCTGAGTGCCTGAGGTAGCCTGGGAGTCCGGCTACACTTTTAATGCAACCAGACTCACCAGGTATCGAATAATTATAGACGATATGCAATAAAATTTAGTATGAACCTTCGTTACCGCCTCGCAGTACCGGCAGTTCGCCAGTGGATGAGCCGGCCCGAGGCGATCCTATGACCCGCGTCCTATCCCTGTTCCGCCGCCTGTTCCGCACCGACACGCCAGCCGAACTGGACATGGCCGAGCGCGGTGCCGCAGACGCGTATCGGGATGTGTTCGACCCGCCGATCCGTTCCGGAGCGCGCGCGGCGTATGAGAGGGGATGGTGGGACGTTTCTGGTCAGTGGTAAGCATCAGATGTGCGTTTACCCATTCGGGATGCTATCCACGGCGGCGCCATAGCGGCCGGGGAACGCGACCGCTCAATACTGGTTGAGCACGTTGTTCGTAGCTGTATCCGTGGGGTGAGGCCCGTAGCTGTCCAGCACGGCCACGCTCCTTAGCGTTGTCCAGTCGAAGACCCCGGCATCTCCGGCTGCAACGCCCACGCCATCGCACAGCGCCACATGACCTTCCAAGCATTGCGTGTGCGTTTGTTGGCGTCCGGCGGCACGGTGCAGGCACCCGCAACCCCGTTCGGCGCCGCCCATGGAGACTTGTGCAGCATCACGAAAAAGCCCGCCGACCGCAGCGCGCCCACGATGGCCTGCATGTTTGCGACGAAACCGATGGTGCCCCGTACGGGATTCGAACCCGTGTTACAGCCTTGAAAGGGCCGTGTCC
>CAXTDP010000518.1:0-4527 GCA_964242295.1 uncultured Acetobacteraceae bacterium
GAACCAGCCAGGTGGGAAGCAAAGGCGTGCCAGCGAACCTGACGCTCAAGGACGAAATTGCCGCCTACTGGTCGGCCCGTGCGGCGAGCTTCGACAGCTCGCCGGGTTCAGGGATAGCTCCAGGGGCGGAGCGGGATGCCTAGCCTGGCTGCGGCTGGCGGCTCGCTCACGCCGCTCGGCGACCCGCCGCTGTTCCTCGGCTTCCTGCAAGGCGTCGCGTTCAGTTGGCCGTTCACGCACATGATCGGCCCCATGCTGCTGGGCAGCGCCATCCTGCTCGCCACGTTCTACATGCTCGACCGCCGGACGTGGGCGCGGGACGGCGGGCCGCGCCAGGTCGGTCCGCTGCGGATCGGCTTTCGGAGCCTGCACAATCTGTTCTACCTCGCCGCGGCGGTGGGAGCAGTGCTGCTAAGCGGGATGTGGAAGCCCGGCATCGAGTTGCACGTCTGGCACGCCGTCGTGCCGTTGCAGAGCCTGGCGCGGGACGGGATGCTGCTGGCGTTGGCTGGCCTGTCCTGGGCCACCACGGCGCGGCGAGTGCGGATCGAGAACGCCTTCACCTGGGACCCGATCCTGGAGGTGGCCTACCTGTTCGCCGGCATTTTCCTGACCATCCTGTCGGTGCTTGCCATCCTCAAAGCCGGCAGCTCGGGCGCGCTCGCACCCATCGTGGCGTTCGCGACCGGGCTGGATGGATTGCCGGACAACACCGCCTACTTCTGGATGCCGGGGCTGCTGTCGTCGTTCCTGGACAACGCGCCGACCTACCTCGTGTTCTTCAACATGGCCGGCGGCGACCCGCAGGCGCTCATGGGGCCGCTGTGGCACACCCTGCTCGCGATCTCGGCCGGTTCGGTGTTCATGGGCGCCATGACCTACATCGGCAACGCGCCCAACTTCATGGTCCGCTCCATCGCCAGCGAGCGCGGCATCCGCATGCCGTCCTTCCTCGGCTACATGGGATGGTCCTGCGCCGTGCTGCTGCCCACGTTCCTGCTAGTGACCGTAATGTTTTTCAGAAGCTGACTTCGGAGGCTTCGGACACTGGTGGCGAAGTCGCCTGGTCTGCATCAATAAGCAAATATGATTTATGATGATGTATTGTCTGGCAAAGAAATTGCCACTGTGTGTTTGCTGACGCTATAAAAGAACAAACAACTGACATCGCCACCAGTGTCGCTTCGTTTGGCGGACACCATAAAATTCTAGCGATTGGGCGGAGTGCTACGGCGCTGAATGGTCTACGCGGACAGCATCGGGGTCACTTTGCCACTGGCACCGTCAACTTGTCTGCCGCCCGGCTTGCGAGGTGCGGTCGAGCCGGGTAGGCGGGCAGGATGACGACACCTGCCTGCCCGAGCTACGCCGGCTACCTCTTCCCGGCTGAGATCATCAGCCATTCTGTGTGGCTCAACTTCCGCTTCCCACTCAGCTTGCGCATGGTGGATGAGCTGCTGGCCGCGCGCGGCATCGTCGTCAGCTACGAAACCGTGCGCCAGTGGGCGCGCAAGTTCGGGCAGGTGTTTGCCAGCCAGATCCGCCGCACGCTGCCTGCGGCCGGCGACAAGTGGCACCTCGATGAAGTCGTAATCACGATCTCTGGGGGCAAGCACTGGCTGTGGCGCGCCGTTGAACAGAACGGGACGGTGCTGGACATCCTGGTGCAGAGCCGGCGCGACACGCAGGCCGCCAAGCGCCTGCTGCGCAAGCTGATGAAGCGGCATTGCCGCCCACCTCGTGTCATAATCACGGATAAACTGGCGAGTTACGGAGCGGCCAAGCGCCGGGTGATGCCCTCCGCCGAGCACCGGAAGCACAAGGGGCTGAACAACAGGGCGGAGAACTCGCACCAGCCGACGCGACAGCGAGAGCGGCAGATGAAGTGGTTCAAGTCAGCTCACGACGGGATCAACAACCTCTTCCACCTCCGCCGCCATCGAGTGCCTGCCACCCAGTATCGAACCGCCCGCACCCAGGCCTTTCAGGTTTGGGCCCAGGTCACCGACGTCGCCGCTGCGGCGTAGCCACCAACACGCCGTTCTCATCGCGCGCCAGCGCGACCTCCGTCCAACAAGTTGACGATGCCTTCAAGAGGCTGTTCTAAGAGGTCGGGACGCCCGTCGTGCCTGATGCGCCCGGATGCGCGCTACCCTCCCCCGCAAACGGCCGAAAGACGCTCGGTGTCACTGATGCCCCGCCACTCAGTGGATTTTGGGCTGTGCTTCTCTGTCCAGTGTAGATTAACTGTTTCTGACGGTGGCCACCAAGGCCGCGCGCGGGGAGCGTTCCAATGACACGATCAGCAGCGCCGATGAACAATCGCAAGGCTTGGCTTGCCGCAAGTGCCGCCCTGGCCCTGCTCGCCACGCGCCCGGCTGCCGCGGCGCCAACCTACCAGTTCACCGGCACGATCCCCATCCCGCTCACGAGCTACAACACGACGGGCAACTTCATCGGCTACGACCTGGCCACGTTCGACGCCAGCAATCAGCTTTACTACCTGACTGACCGGTCGAACGATGGCATTGACGTGTTCTCAGCCAAGACGAACAGCTACGTCACCCAGCTTGGTTCCGGGGCCTTCGCGGGTAACACACCAGCCGCCGCCAATGCCGGCCCGAACGGTATCAGCATCACCACGCTGGGCGACGGCAGCCGGCTGCTGCTGGCCGGCAACGGGCCAAGCAACTTCCTGGCCTTCAACTTGGCTTCGGACGGCACTACCCTGAACAGCCCGGTCCGCACGATCTCTACCGCCGTGGCCGGCACGCCGACGCCGCCGAACCGGGTGGACGGCGTGGCCTATGCGCCGACGACGAACACGATCCTTGCGGCCAACAACGCGTCCAACCCCGGCTTCATCACGTTGCTCAACAACGCGACCGGCGCCGTCATCAACTCGCTCAAGCTGGACGGCACCAATGGCACGCCGAACGTGGGCGGCAACGGGGTAGAGGCGACGGTGTTCAACACAGCCCGCGGCAGCTTCTTCGTCGCGGTCCCGGCGCTGACCGCGGCGGCGACGGACTCTGGCGGGGTCATCGAGGTCAGCGCCACGACGGGCAACATCATCAACACGTATGACTTCAACGCGCTCGGCCTGGGTGCGGGCGGAAGCTGCAACCCGACCGGGATGGCACAAGGGGCGGGCGCGACGCTGGTGATCGCGTGCAGCAACGGCGGCACGCAGTCGCTCATACTGGATCCAGCAGGCACCGGGTCGCTCAAGGTCGTCGCCGGGATCAGCGGCGCCGACCAGTTGACCTATGACCCCACCCGCAACGTCGCGTTCGAGTCTGCACGGTTCCAGCCGGGCGGCCCGGTGCTGGGCATCATCGACGCGGGCACCGGCACCCTCTCGCAAACGCTGCCGAACACTTACAACAACCATTCCGTGGCGGTGGATCCGGTGTCAGGTGAGGTGTTCGTCGCGTTCGACGCTACGACCTCCGCTACCAAGGTTGACCCGTTCTGCTCCCTTGGGTGCATCGGCGTGTTCTCGGTTGCAGCCACGACGGCCGTGCCGGAGCCGGCGACGCTGCCGGTGATGGCGATGGCGCTGGCTGGGCTGGGCTTCCTTTTGCGCCGTCGCGCCTAACTGCTATCCCACGACGGGGAAACCCCCGTCCTGGGCAAGAAACCAACCCACACGACTGATGGCTTTACGGCGCTATGCCTGTCCCGGGTGCCTGCCGGCCCACTGCGGAAAAACCGGATGAGACATCACCCCGACGCGGCTGGCCAAGTTGTATCAGGATGCTGGCTGCGTCGCCTGCAACCTGGGCGCGGTCGAGGTGCTGATCGACCAAGACGTGATCAAGACTGGCCGAGCCGCCAAGGATCCGCGGAAGCAATACGACCTCGGGCACGGCTGCTGCACCTATGACTTCTTCGACCAGTGCCCGCAGCGGATGGCCTGTGCGCGGTGCGACTTCTATGTGCCCAAGGCATTCAGCCGCGCGATGCTACTGGAGGGCAAGGCGAACCTGCTGCGGCTGCGCCAGGAGATCCCGCTCAACGATGACAAGTTGCGGGCCGTGGACGACGGCATCGCCGCCCACAACGAGCTGGTGGCCAAGCTATCTGATGTGCCAACCCCAGACCAACCGGATTCTCGGCGTGCATACGCAGCGCCATAGAAGCCGTGCCGAAGCGGCCAAAGTCGAAGTGTCACTTACAAGCTGCTTGACGCGAGATGGCGAACAGTTGCGTTCATCAAGCTCCGATCCGCTGCGAGGAGCGTGCGAGACGTGCTGACTGATCTGGCTTCTTTCAATGGCGCCCGCCGGCACATGCGCGTGCTGTACGGCTGGGGCATCCTGCTGGTGGCAGTAGGCTTGCTGCTTGCGTCGCCCGGCACGGGTCCGTCGCCGCTGGCGCAGCTGTGGCCAGGGGCCGCCACGCTGCAGGGCAGCCTCGGCGTAGCCGGGTCTGCGCTGCTGCTAGGCGGGGCGGCTCTGCTGACCGCAGCGATGGTGTCGTGGTCACGGTCCCGGGTAATGGCAGTGATGGCGGTTGCTGCCG
>CAXTDP010000519.1:0-4518 GCA_964242295.1 uncultured Acetobacteraceae bacterium
AGCAGAAGACCGACGAGCCGGCCAAGCAGCACTCCTTCGTCACCATGCACTTCTCGGCCGTGTTCACCCAGCTCGGGGTGTCGCTCGGGCACATCTTCAAGTGCGAAGCCGGGGACATCGACATGCGCGACGTGGTGCTGAACCGGCGCATTCTGGTGGTGAACCTGCCGTCGCTGGAGAACTCCGGCGAGACCACGGCCGCGCTGGGCAAGATCGTGGTGGCGTCGCTGCGCAACATGATGGCGCAAACCCTGGGCGTGAACCTGGAAGGCGACTTCGATGAGATCGTCGCCAACAAGCCCAGCCTGGCGCCGACGCCTTTCCCGGTCGTGTTCGATGAGATCGGCTACTACGCCGTCGCCGGCATGGACAAGATGCTCGCCATGGGCCGCGGCCTGGGCTTCATGTTCTACCTTGGCTTCCAGGAGCTGCCGGGCCTCAAGGCCCGCATCGGCGAGTCGGTGTATTCCCTGCTCGGCAACGCCAACCTGCAGATCCTGATGAAGCTGCAGGAGGGCAGCGAAACCCGGCAGTATGTCGAGCGCACCGCCGGCGAGAGCGAAGTCACGCAGCAGACCTCCTACACCGCCACCGACAGCGGCGGCTACCGCGACGCCCAGCACGCCGAGGTACGGCGGGTGTCACGGGTGGACTGGAAGGACCTGCGCGGGCTGATCGAGGGCGAGGCCATCGTGCTGTTCGGCAACCGGCGCGTCCATGCCAAGCTGTTCTACGCCAAGATCGACCCCCGGGGCCGGCTGCGGCTGAACCGTCCCCTCGTGCTTGGCCCGCCGGCAGTCGGTGCCGTCGAGCGTGCCGCGGCCAGGACCGCCACTATACGCCGGCTGATCGAGAGCGGCGGGCCGCAGGCACCGAGCCAGGTGGATACCGGGCCGGTGCTGGCAGCCGTCCTGGAGGGCTTCCGGAGGGGGCGGGCGGAGAAGAAGTCCGTCGCCGACTGCGTGGCCGCAGCCATCGCCGCCGCCGGCGAACAGGTCCCCGCGCCTGCTCCTACCCCAGTCGCCCCTGCGCCGCTGACGCCCTCTCCTGCACCGGGTCAGCCCATCCCGGATGCCCCTGCCACTGCCTACGATCCGATGATGGAAGCGGAAGGCAGCGCCACGCCGGCCGGGAAGGCGGATGCGGCGCTGGTGCTGCCGCCGGGGGCCGCCGACATGGACGTGCTGGCCCTGCTGACCAAGGTGGAGGAACATGCGGGCCGGTCCAAGGCGGAGGCGCGGCTTGGCGCCATGCAGGCTCTGGCCGAACGCGACGCCGCAATGGCTGAACACTGGATCGAACTGCCACCCTTGGCGCCGGGCGGCGTCGCGCAGCTCATCGAGGCGGTGATCGCCGACCTGCTGCCGCCAGCCATCCAGGAGGACGTGGCAGCATGACGCCCGACGACCCCGCCACCCAGGATCAGCCCAACCCCGCTTGCCCTTCTGCGGCTCAGATCGAAGAAGGGAGGGCGCGCTTCCGCGCTCGCTATCTCCTCTGGAAGCAGCAGCAGGCCGCGATGGAAGTCAGGCTGGCAGAAGGGGAGGAACTCCCCCGTGGAGGGTGAGGCCGCTCCGCCAACCTTGCAGCATTACGACCGCTCTCCGGGCGTGGCCCTGGCTGAGATGCAAGCGGACGTGCGGGACGCATGGCGCACCCGTTGTGCCATCCAGGACGACGCTGAACATCGGGCATTGGCGTTGCTCACTCGGGCAAGGGCCTTATCGGACCCAGCCCTCCGTTTTCATGATCTCTGCCCCGCGGGCGCTGTTGAGGAAGTCGAGGAACCGCTTGGCTTCCGGATCGGCGTCGGGCGCCAGCACGACATTCACGTCGCGCCAGATCCGGCGCTGTTCAGAAAGCTCCACAAGGTCTGCCTTGTCGGCATGTGTGATGGGCCAATCCGGCCAGGTGATCCAGGCGTCCGCGTCCTTCTCGACGAACATCCTGAAGCTCGGGCCGCTTCCCTTGCCGAAACCGACGATGTTCCGGCGGAAGCGCCTCACGTCGTCGAGGCTGCCGGTGCGGCCGGCCACGTCCTCCCAGGTGCCGGTGCCGGAGGTGTTGGCGACGCCGGCCCCCTCGGTGACAATGATGCGCACCCCGTTCCGCAGAAGGTCCTCGAACCCGCGGATGCCCTTCGGGTTGCCCTTCTTGACCGCGATCACCGCGGGTCGGAGATAGATCGGGGTCACATTGTCCCACGAAAAGGCGGTGTAGGTTTCCAGTAAGGCAGCCATGTCCTCCTCGGCCGTGCCCCACAGGATGTCGGCATCCGCCTGCGCCTTGCGCGACCAGGTCGGCTCCGGCCCGCCTGTCACCTCGACCTTGATGCCGGTATCCAGGGTGAACGCCTCGGCTACCTTCTTGAAGGCGGTGTCAGGGCCGCCAGCACCATAGAGACGGACCACGCCGTCGCGGGCGTTGTGCTTGATGGAGGGATCAGGAACCTCATGCGCGGCAGCCGAAAGCGCCAGCATGGCGCCTAGAACTGCAGCGAGGGTGGAACGGGCAAGTGGCCGCATGAACGTGGTCTCCTCATGGTTGTTATGTTGGATAGCCAGGCACGCGAGGTTCGCAGCATGCCGCATCAGGAGCGCCTTGCGCCGGGTGCGTCGTCGTCAGCCTGGTTGCGCTTAGGTCTTGCGGGGGGAATGGACACCGTCGCCGGCGTTCCAAGGCCAGACCGTTGCAACCAGCCAGCGTCATGCTGGGATAAGGGCGCCGGAGGGGGGCCGCAACGCCGCTACGGCAACCGATCGCGGCGGGCGATCAAACTCAGCGCCAGCCGCTGTTGGCGCTGCTCACGGGCGCGGTCCACCTATGCTGGGAGACCGCAGGCAAGAGGCACCCATGACCAACCCGATGCAGGAAGAGCCTGACGGCTTCGTCTCCCTGGCTCGCGAGGCCGTCGGCATCCTGGCCCACCATGGCGGGACGCACGTCCACTCGCACAGCCTTGTCGCATAACTGCCGTGCCGTCCAAGAAGCATCAGAGGGAACAACGTCCATGCAATTGCGCGACATGACGGCCGCATCCGGCGGGCGGCGTGCCTTTCTCGGCAAGGCGGCCCTGGGCGGGCTAGGTCTCGCGGGGCTGGGCCTTGCGAGCCGACCGGCCTGGGCCGAGACCACGACGCTGCCCCTGCCGGGCGGCCCCGGCGAGCGTGCGATCACGACGGCCTTCCCGCACAAGGGGCCGATGATCCTGCAGCGCACCCGCCCGCCGCTGCTTGAGACGCCGTTCGAGGTGTTCGACCGCGGGGTGTTCACGCCCAATGACCAGTTCTACGTGCGCTGGCACTGGGCCGTTATCCCCGAGCAGGTGGACGTGACCAGCTTCCACCTGGCCGTCACCGGCCATGTCGCCACGCCGCAGTCGCTGACCTTGCAGGACATCCTGGCCCTGCCGCGGGTGGAGCTGGCCGCGGTCAACCAGTGCTCGGGCAACTCGCGCGGCTACTTCGCGCCAAGGGTGCCCGGCGGCGAGTGGTCGAACGGTGCCATGGGCAACGCGAAGTGGATGGGCGTGCGTCTGCGCGACGTGCTGGACCGCGCCGGGGTGAAGCCCGGCGCGCAGCGGGTGCGCTTCGCCGGAATGGACGACCCGGTGGTGGACACCGCGCCGAAGTTCATGAAGTCGCTCGACATAGACCATGCCCGGGACGGCGAGGTCATGCTAGCCTACGCCATGAACGGCGAGCAGCTTCCCATCTTGCACGGGGCGCCGCTGCGGCTGGTGGTGCCGGGCTGGTATTCGACCTACTGGGTCAAGATGGTGAACAGCATTGAGGTGCTGGACGGTCCCGACGAGAACTTCTGGACCAAGGTGGCCTACACCATCCCCGACACGCCCGGCGCCGACATGAAGCCGGGTCAGGCAGGGGTGAAGATGGTGCCGATCAACCGCATGGTGCCGCGTTCCTTCGTCACCAACCTGGCCGATGGCGCCCAGGTGAAGGCCGGCCCCACCCTGGTCCGTGGCATTGCCCTGGGCGGGGCCGTCGGCGTGCGCGGGGTGGACCTCTCCCTGAACGGCGGCGCGACTTGGTCGCCCGCGGTGCTGGGTGCCGATGAGGGGCGCTACAGCTTCCGGGCTTGGACGGCGACACTGGACCTGCCGGCAGGCGCCAGCACCGTGCTGGCCCGCGCGACCAACACGGACGGGCTGGCGCAGCCGGCCACGCCGAACTGGAACCCCAGCGGCTTCATGCGCAACGTGATTGAGACGACCCGCCTTCTGGCGGTCTGACCCCATCCCCCTCCGGAGGCGTGCCGCCATGCTCAGTATCAACACCGTCGCTTATGGCTCCGTCGTCCTTGGCGGGCTGACCTTGTTCGCCATCGGCCATCCCAAAGCCGACGCCCCGCTATCGCCCACGACGCCAGGCCTCGCCGTGGCGGCAGCGGCACCGGCCGCAAGCCTGCAGCCCGCTTCGGCGCCGGCCACCCCTGCCGTCCAGGCCGCAGCCGCTCCGCCCGCGTCTTGCGCGCCGCGTCGGCGAGAGCCTTGACCTT
>CAXTDP010000520.1:0-4516 GCA_964242295.1 uncultured Acetobacteraceae bacterium
AGCCGGCGGCGGCGACGCCCTTCTGCAAGGCGCTGCGCTGGCGGGTTCACGACCCCGCGGAGGCGCTGTCGATCGCGGCGACGCACCGCGGCCGTGCAACCGACGCCCGAAGCAGCATACCTGCC
The DNA here is from genome assembly GCA_964242295.1 of uncultured Acetobacteraceae bacterium. Taxonomy (GTDB): domain Bacteria; phylum Pseudomonadota; class Alphaproteobacteria; order Acetobacterales; family Acetobacteraceae; genus DASWOJ01. Next base: position 126 of record CAXTDP010000520.1, read on the forward strand.
GTCATCGCCAACTTCCTGGACCGCTGCAAGGCCAGCAGCCTGGAGCAGCGTGCCTGCTGCCACGACGAGATCGCGGCCGTCTGCGAGCGGCACGCCGCTCGCCTGCAGGCCGCAGCCGAGGGGGCGTCATGAGCGCGCGGCGCTTCCTAGACGCCTCAAGCGGCCACCTGCTGCCCGAGACCTGGGCCTGGCTGGACGTGCAGACTTGCGACGAGATGGTGCGCGACCCCAGGCACCGCTGCGCCGAGATCCTCGGCGGGCGCACCCGGCATGGCTGGTTCATCTACGCCCCGGAGACGCCGGCGGCGACGGTGCCGGCCGACCTCGCGGCGCTGCTGCGATACGCACGGCAGCGAGGGTGCGAGTACGCCCTACTCGACTGCGATGCCCTGCCGATGGCGGATCTGCCGATCCTGCACCCTGATTTCCAGGACGGGTCGGCAGGCACTTACCGGGCACGACCCTAGCCCATCACCCCGCGCCTGTCCCGGCCCGGCATCATGGGATGCCGGGCGGCGGCGCATGTCTGGAGACCAACCGTGGCTACAATCACAATGACGGCGCTGCCCGGTCATCACGAGCGGGAGCCTGGCCGTGCCTACACCATGACCGTGATCGAGATCATGGGCACCGTCCTCGGACGGACCCGCGCCGAGGCGAAGACCGTCGATCAGGTCCGCGCGCTGGTAAGGACCTTTGGCGAAGGCGTCGCCGCCCAGCACCCCGGCCAGTCCTTCACGGTCTCGGTTGGTGTCGCCAAGGGGTCGCGCAAGCCAGCCGGCTTCGATGCGTCGAACCGGCGGAACGGTCTGGGCGAGGAGACCTGGATGCAGACCATCGACAAGGCGGACCTTGCGAACCCCGGCCTGGCTGCATAGCGGCCCATCACCGACCCGGAAGGCCCGCCATCGTGCGGGCCTTCTGCGTTCCTGGAGAGTGCCCATGACCCTGGACGTCCCGACCTGCCTCTTCTGCGGCGAGCCGGAGGAGCTGTCGCTGTTCGAGATCTGGGAGGACGGCAACTTCCAGCTCTCGACGTGCTGTCTCTGGCTCCTGGAACACATCTCGGCGGAGATCGACGCCGATCCCGGCTGGGGGCGCGACCTGCTGCGGCATCTCGGCGCCGAGGACCTCACCGGGCACCGGCTACGCCGGGTGAGCGACGGGCAGGGCAATGGTCCCGTGCTGGACTGGCAGCTCCGGGTCCGCGACGTATCCTTCCCGGTTGCCCGCGCCTTCATCGATAGACACCATCAACACGTTGGAGCGCCTCATGCTTGGAGATTTGGCGCCAGCATCTGGAATGGCCATGCTCTCATGGGCGTTCTGTCCGTGGGGAATCCAGTTGCGCCCGCCTTCAACGGCCGCGGCATCGTCGAGGTGAACCGTCTCTGCGTCCGCCGCGACCTCCACCCGATGCTGAGCTGGAATTGCTGCTCGATGCTGTACGGCTACGCCGCCGCGGAGGCGGAGCGTCGTAGGTTTAGCCGGATCATCACCTACACCAGGATTGACGAGGACGGCACGAGCCTTCGGGCGGCGGGTTGGGTTTGCGAGGGTCCGGCCGGGGGCCGCGGTTGGCACAGCCACCGCCGGCCACGCTCCAACCGCAACGCCTGGATCATGAAGCAGAGGTGGTCGCGCACGCTGCACCCCAAGCCGCTCGCCGGGCCGCGCCTGCCTCGGCCCGCGGCGCCGGGCTGGCTCGATCCACCGGGCGTAGGTGCATCTGCGCTGTTCGCCTGACCAGGAGAGACAGACGGGGATAGCAGGGCAGAAAGCAAGAAACTGGAAAGACGAGATGCAAGAAGAACGAAATCCGAGGAGGACGAAAGAGGGACCTACCGCATGACGCCCGGCGGCGACAAAGGGTGGGTCCGCGGCGCAAGCGCCTTGCGGTCCCGCGCTGCGCGCGCCTTTGCACCACCAGGCGTCACGCGGGGTCGGGGAGGGGTTGAAGCAACCCTGAAAGAGGATGACCCCGATGATGAAGCACCGCAACGGCAAGATGTTCACTGACCGGCGCGATCACTACCAGGAGGTGACTGACCGGATCGTCGAAGCCCTGGAGAGCGGCACCCGCCCCTGGCGCCAGCCCTGGGAGAACGGCTCCCCGGGGATGCCGCTGAACGCCACGACCCACCGCCGCTATCACGGCATCAACGTGCTGCTGCTGTCCATCACATCCTTCGCGCTCGGTGGTGATCCGCGCTTCTGCTCCTATAAGCAGGCAGCCGACCGGGGCTGGCAGGTCCGCAAGGGCGAGCGCGGCACGACGGTCTTCTTCTTCAAGCGCATGCTGGTGGAGGACCGTGACGCCGCGCCGGACGCGGAGGACCGCACCAAGGCCATCTCGATCCTGCGCGCCTACGCGGTGTTCAATGGATCGCAGATCGACGGCATCCCGGCCTATGTCGCACCCGACCTGACTGCGGCACCGTGGCGCCGCCCGGAGGCCGCACAGACGATCCTCGACAACAGTGGGGCCACGCTGCGGATCGGCGGCGACCTCGCCTTCTACAGCCCTCACGGGGATTTTGTGCAGCTCCCTCCCGAGGCGATTTTCCCGGATGCGGGGACGTGGAGCAGCACACTCCTGCATGAACTTGGCCACTGGTCCGGAGCTGCCACTCGGTTGAACCGCGACCTGAACGGCCGGTTCGGTTCGGCGCTTTACGCCCAGGAGGAGTTGCGAGCTGAGATCGCATCCTGCTTCCTCGGCGCCACCCTGGACCTGCCCTGCGATATCCCCGGCCACGCCAGCTACCTCGCGTCCTGGGTGGCGAAATTGAAGGAGGACAAGCGCGAGATCTTCCGAGCCGCCGCCGACGCGCAGCGGATCACCGACTACCTGCTGGCCTTCCACCCGGACTACGCGCAAGCGAACGCTGCAGCCGCCGACGCCTTCGAGGAAGATGCTGCCACCCAGGCAGAGCCAAGCCTCGCAGAGGCTGCGTGATGGCCGCGGCGTGGGAGATCGTCACCGTAGGCATGTCGCCCGGTGATGATGGCCAAGTCCTCGTCATAGACCGCACGGCGGGGTGCGGGGGCCGAACGGTCTGCGTCGTACCGGGAAGGCTGCTCAGGCAAGCTGACGGCACGTTCATGCGGCGCCTGGACGACAAGGACATCGGCAACGCGCGGCTGCTCGCTGCGGCACCCCAGCTCCGGGCGGTGCTGACCGACCTTGCGGCCTGGGCAGTCAGGATGAGCATTGCGGGCGGGCCAGCCTGGCAAGAGGCCGCGGGGGTACTCGCCTCGATCCTCAACCCCCCGGGATGAGGCACACGACCCGGCCACGGTGCGAGTACACCGTGACCGACCGCAAGCGCGCCGCGGCGCTGCGGCTGCAGCGGCGGCAGCGCGACAGCCTGCCGTTGCTGGCCCCGCTGATCGCCGAAACCCAGCCGGACATCGACGAGGTGATGGCCACCCGCGTCGCTAACTGGATCGTTTGCGAACAGGCCGAGCGCGACCGTCGCGCGCGATCGTGGCGCAGGGCGAGGCAGGCGCTCGACCAGCACGACCCAGTCACACGCCGGGCGCTGCTGGCCTACTGGAACGGGCACCGGTGGCTGCCCGGCGACCCCGGCTACCTGCTGGACATGCTGCACGGCTTCCGGACCGGGCGGCTGGTCATCACGGACGGGCAGGTCCGGCAGGCCCGCATCGTCATCCCCGCCAGCGAGGCCGTGGCGGCATTCGGCAGGCCGAAGTTAGTCGCAGGTGGCTGGATCGGCAGAACCAGGGAAACCCAGACATCGAGGAGGTCAACATGAGCGGACATGCCAGCGACTTCGAATGGAACAATGAGACGATTACCAGATTGCGGGAACTCTGGGACGAAGGGCACTCAACGGCCGAGATCGGCCGGCGGCTCGGCATCACCAAGAACGCCGTCGTCGGCAAGGCGCACCGTCTGGACCTGCCCGGCCGCCCGTCGCCGATCAGGGGCGGCGGAACGCCTGGCCCACGCATGAAGACGAAGCCGCCCGTTCCCAGGCTTGCAGAACTGGTGGCCGCTCAGCCGCTACCCTGCACGCCGGTAGCTCCGGCTTCACCACCGCCCGTCATGGCCAGGCCGACAGAGCCTCGCCAGCGCACTGTCCGCGCCGGGCCATCCCAGCAATGCTGCTGGCCGGTTGGCGAGCCGGGCAGGGTAGGGTTCCGTTTCTGCGACGCGCCGGTGCCGCACCGCGTCACTTACTGCGACGAGCACGCGCGACTGGCCTACGTGCCCCGGCCCTCACCGGCAGGGACAAAGGCCGACGCGCCGCAGAAGTAGAAATGACGGGACAGGAAACAGACGCGAGAAGGCAGAAGGTGAGGGGAGAAGTGCCGCCAGGCGGCACCCCGCGCAAGGGTCGGGCCGGGCGCAAGGGCGCCCTTGC
>CAXTDP010000521.1:0-4515 GCA_964242295.1 uncultured Acetobacteraceae bacterium
CGGGGGGGTTGTCCATCGGGCCTGGCTCCTGCGTCGTGGGGGTTCCTTAGCGCGCGATTGGGGGTGGTGCCAACGTTCGGCAGGGTTCTGCTGCGTTTTGGTGGGGGTTTGATGCTGCTGCGCCGGCTATTTGACGCGGCTTTGCCAAGCCTTGGGGCTTGCGGGCGTGATGACGCCTCCGCCGCGGCACACCCGGGCCGGCGCAACTTGTTTTCGAACGGGGCATGGCGTTGCGTGGGCTTGCCCCAGTCCGGCGGGCGCCAACAACGCTTTCATACAAGGTGTCCGCTGATGCCCGAGTTGCGTCTGTCGCGTCCGACAAGCGACGCACCGGAGCAGGCGTCCGGCCCCAAATGGGCCTGGCCAGCGACGCCTACGACGCAACAATGGCCAAGGGCTTCTTCTCCACTTCGGAAGCCGGGCTGCTCAACCGGCGGTCCGCGTCGCAAGCTGAGGCATACGGCCTACAAAGCCGACATGGAAGCTGCCCCAACCACGACGAAGCCCCCAAGCCTGCAAACCATCCACCGAACCAGGGCAATCCCACTCCCTGTTGCCAGCCTCAGCCCTGGCTTATGGAAGAAAGGCGTTGCCTTTGGAACTCAAAGCAGCCGCCAGGTAACGACCACCCGCCGGTTCTCCGACGCATGCGGGTCCGACGAATTCGCCAGTTCGGATGATCCGAACGCCTGGATCAGCAGCCGCTCCGCCGGGATGCCGCGGGCGACCAGGCCCCCCTTGACCACCCGCGCCCGCTGCGCCGAGAGCAGCAGGTTGCCGAACTCATCGCCGCTGCGGTCGGTATAGCCGGCGGTGAACATGGCCACTGGGTTGGCATCGCGATACAGCCGCGCGGCCAGGTCGAGCTGCTTGTTGGCGTCCGGCGTCAACGTGGCCCCACCCTGGGGAAAGGTGACGGTGATCTTGTTGTCAGCAACGGCAGCAATTTCCTGGCCGACGGTCGGCGTGGAGGGCGCCGCCGGCCCGGCATTCGCCGCGCCGTTGTTCGCGGCAGGGCCAGTGGCCGAAGCCGCACAAGCGCCTAGGAAGCCGGCCAGCGCGACTGCGGATAGCCTGATCGCCTGTGCTTGCACACGCATTGATGGTCTCCAAATATTGAGCGAGTTTCGCAAATATCCGTCGTCAACGAACCAGAACGCACCAGGGTTCAATCCCAATGCAGTCCCATCGCAACTGTGAAGTGTCGTCTTGCCCGCCCGGCGCAGCCCGGCGGTGTGCCATCGCCGGTTCCGCCAGTTGGACACAGCGCCGCAGGCGCCTGGCGGTGCTGGGTGCGGCGGGACTGCTGTTGGCTTTGCTGGGCCAGCCTGCCCGGGCCGACACGGCCTCCGGCTTGGCTGATTTCCAGAATGGCCGCTTTGCCGAGGCGTTCCAGCAATGGACGGAGGCCGCCGCGGCCGGCGACCCTCGCGGCGCACTGTTCGTCGGCGTGCTTTTCGACACTGGTCTCGGTGTCGGGCAAAGCTACCCGCAGGCGCTGGACTGGTATCGCCGGGCGGCCGACGCGGGCGATGCAACCGGGATGTTCAACGTCGGGGTGATGTATGACGCCGGCCGGGGCGTGCCGCCGAACCCGGCGCAGGCGGCATCCTGGTATGAGCGGGCCGCAGCCAAGGGGTTCGGCCGGGCGGAGTATAACCTCGCGCTACTGTATCAGACGGGTACGGGCGTGCGGGCCAGCCGCACCCGCGCCATCCAGCTTTTCAAACGCGCCGCGGACCACGGCATCACCGCCGCCCAGGCGCATTTGCAGCAGTTGGGTGTGCAGCAGTCGGGCCAGCGTAACGCGGCGGCGCCTGCCAGGGTTGGCGACCCCGCAATGGCCGACTTCCAGCAGGCGCAGCAGCTTTTGCTGGCGCGTGGCCCGGCCGATGCCGCCCGGGCAGCCGACCTTTTCCGCCGGGCGGCCGAACGCGGCAATGCCTTGGCCGAATACGACTACGGTTACTGCTACGAGCACGGCCTGGGGGTGCAGCGCAACACGGAGCAGGCGCGTATCTGGTATCAGCGGGCTGCCTCGCACGCGACAGACGCTACGGTGCGCTCCATCGCCCTCGCTGGCGTGCGCAGCCTTGGAGGCCAGTCCAGCCCGGCACCTGCGCAGGGTGCAGGCCCGGCACGCTGAACGGACGGGCGTCAGCGCTCCGGCCAGCCATCCTGCGGCCTGGGGAACACGACGATGGCGCCGGGCCGGAGCGGTAGATGGTTGGCAGCGATCACATCCGCATACGATGGCGGCCTGACGCCGCGATACACCTTGGCATAAAGGTCCGGCATCGTGTCGCCGGCACGAGCCACCAGCACCAAGCCGGGAGCGCCGCCTGCCTGCGCCAAGGATTGCGGCTCCGGCTCCTGGGACAAGGGCGCTGGAACCGGTTCCGCTGCTGACGGCGCAGCAAACGGCGCCATCACGGTAACTGATGGGACGGGCGCAAACTCGCCCCGATCCGGTGCGGGCGGAATGACGGCCTGCGCTGGCGCGTCCGGTGGCGCCGGTTCGGACAGATCGGTCTCAGGCGTAGGCGCCGCGGCCTGGCCAGGGCCGGCTGCGACAGCAGGCTCCTGCGCTGGCGCCGTGGTCGCTTCCATGTCGGGGGCAGGATTGGAGGCGGGACTGAGGCTAGGGGCAGGACTGAGGATAGGAGCTGGACTAGGGCTGAGACTGGGTGGGACGCTTGAAGCCGCTTCCGGCTGCGCTTGGAGCGCAATGAAGGCATCAGGAGCGGCATCGGGCACCCGGACCGGAGGCGGCTGTGCGCCCGGCATGCTGCCGCCGGCCGGGGTTCCCGCGTCACGTGCCGCACCTGCGGCTGCTGGCGTGGTCTCGGACGTCGCCAGGACCGTCCCAGGATTGGCGGGGGCCTGTTGCCCATGGTGGACGGCGAGCGCGGCGACGATCAGGAGGGAGGCAGCCACGGCGGACAACGCGGCTGCCGCAGCGGCGCGGCGAACCCGGCGGCGGGGCCGCGCCGACATGCCGGCCGTGGGCACCGTCAAAACAGAATCTGGCGGCACCGGTGAGGTGGCCGGTGCCTCGCTGGGCGGCACCGGACCGGCGGCAGCCGGTTCTTCGCCCACCATGTCAGGTGTATCCGGCATGCCAGGCGTATCTGGCGCGACGTCGGGCTTCTGCTGCACCGTGGGGGGCGCGTCCTGAACGGCCGGCGGCGCGATCTCGGCGTCGAACCCGCCCAGGCGCAACGCCGCCATCTCGTCCACCGCGTCCGCCCCGATGCCGGCGGCGCCCATCTCCCCATGCACCGCCAGGGCCGCCCGCAGCAGTTGGACCACCAGGCGCGGAATGCCGCCGGAATGGTCGAACAACCGCGAGATGGCAGGATGCGCCACCACTCCTGCCGGCAGGCCGCGGGCAGCCAGCCAAGCCGCAACGAACTCGGGCATGTCGCCGGGAGAAAGGGGCGCGAGCGGAACGATGGTCGGCGGGCGGGCAAGCTGCTCAAGCCGGGCAGCGAAGGCCGGCAGGTCCGCCAGCACGACCGAAGCGTCGCGGACGGCCGCAAGCCGCGCCAACTGTCCGTCGTCCATGCGGGCGGCCTCGTCAACGAGGACCGCCGTTCCCGGAAAAACCTCGATGGGGAGTTCGCCCCGGCGCACGAGGATGACCGGCTGCCCGCGCCGTCGCAGGTCGGCGGCGGCGGCCTGCAACATCCAAGTCTTGCCGGTTCCAGCCGGCCCAAGGAGGGCGAGGAACGCCGGGCCGGCAGTCAGCCCGGTGACGAGCTCGATCATCAGGCCGTCATATGCCTCGCACCAGCCGGGATGCTGCACTGGCGCGTCCGGTCCGCCCTTGGCCGCGGAGGCGGGCGCAGGGCAGCTTGGGTCTGGGGGGTTCCAGGTCGTCAGGTAGTTCATGAACCCTCAGGCTTTTGTATAAGGCATCCGCCCGGTCCGGGACGAATGACGTGTAGCACTCGGTACGAGCGCGTAAGCATTCAAATAGCGGTCAAGCCATCGAATCCAACCACCCCGCAGCCAGCGGCAGTCATCTACGGGTGAACTTGGCCCGCCAAACGACGCGGGAGCCATTGGCAAAGCCCGATGGCAAGAACCCGGGCCAGGCCCGCGCGGCCTGCATGCTAGCCGGATCGCACCGGTTCTCCCAAATCGGTGTCAGTGGGCCGGACCTCAAGGGGTTTGCCTGGCCGCTCACGGGATTGCCGGGGCCATCCTGCCCTCCCCCCTTCCCCCCTGCCCCGGCTTGTGCCACCACGCCCCACCCGCATCACGCATCAGGTGGATCCAACATGCCGGACGGCGCCCCGACCCAGACCCAGACCGTCCAGCCCGTCGCCGGCACGCTGATGAAAGGCTTGCGCGGCGTCATCATGGGCGTTGCCAACGACCGCAGCATTGCGTGGGGCATCGCTTCGGCCTGCGCCGCCCAGGGCGCCGAGCTGGCCTTCACCTACCAGGGCGACGCTCTGGAGCGGCGGGTGCGTCCACTGGCGGCCGGGGTCGGCAGCAGCATCGTCG
>CAXTDP010000522.1:0-4508 GCA_964242295.1 uncultured Acetobacteraceae bacterium
CCAGAGCCTAAACTGCACCAGGGAGTTTGTCTCACCATCATTGGCACAGAGGGCCGCTCCCGCGCCGCCTCGTCCCGCTCGCCGCAGCGCTGCTGCTCCTGCTGGCTTTTGCGGTGACGCACAAGGTCACGGTGGCGGGGCAGGTTTGGACGCTCTTCGAGCCGCCCGAATGGCTCATCGGGGCCGCCTCGGCGCTGCGCAATTCCACGCGCATGGCGCTGCCGCTCGCCTACGCGCTGCTGTTCGGCGCCATTGCCGCGGCAGCACGCGCCTGGGTCGGAAGGCGGACGGGATGGCTGCTCCTGGTCCTGTTGGCGGTGCAATGGGCGGACCTGCGCCCCGGCATCATGGCGCGCGGCGTCGCGGCGGCGGCGGCACCGCGCGAGCCGCCCGAGCACCTTTCGGACCCGTTCTGGGCCGAGGCGATCCGTCGCTACGACCGTATCCGTTGCGCGCCGGCGGCGAACGTCGCTCCCGGCTGGGACACGGCCGGCGTCCTTGCGATACGAGCCAACGTGCCGACGGACTGCATCTACCTGGCGCGGGTGGACGACGCCGCGGTCGCGGCGCTGCGGATGAAGGTAGCAGGGACCTTGGCCTCCGGAGCCTATGAGCCGGGGACGCTCTACCTGCTGCGGGACGCGGAAAGCCTGGCCCTGGCGCGGGCCTCGCACGACCCCGCGCGGGACTTGCTCCTGCAAGCGGACGGGCACTGGGTGTTGGCCTCGGGCTGGCGGGAGCGCCGGTCCCGCCAACCCGCCCAAGGAGAATGAAGCAGCGCGTGCGCCGTGTCTTGGCCTGTCAAGCAGCACCCAAGGGTCGAGAACGTCTGGGAGCAACTGCGCGCCAACACGCTCAGCAACAGCGTGTCCGACACCTGTGACGCCATCCGTCGAAGACGATGGACGGACATCGTTGATCGCTGCTGCGCCGCCTGGACCTGGCTCACCGACACGCCAGAGCGCATCCGATCAATCGCAGCCGCACCCTGGGCTAAAACGGCCAAAGCGTAGGGTGGTTGGCATAATACGGGTCACCCTCGGGAAGAGCCGGGTGCGGCAAAGTCGCATGCCGCGACCTGTGTGGGCAAAGCAGAATGGCCTAGCTACGCGACTGCCACCCCATGGCCGCGGCACTTTTGCTGTGCTGCCGCATGACCCGGGTGCCCCCAGGATGTCGAAAGGACTGACCGCGACGATGACCGAACGACCCGACGCTCCGACCCTCCTGGTCCGATCCGGTGGCGATGCAGCCGTGCCGGTCTGGCAGGATGCCTTCCGGGCAGTGCTGCCCGGCGTCGCCGTGAGGAGCTGGAACGACCCTGCCGTCCCGCCGCAGGATGTCTGCTACGTCCTGGTGTGGGAGCCGGAAGCCGGGCGTCTCGCGGCCTATCCGAACCTCCGGCTGATCTTCAGCACCGCCGCGGGGGTTGACCACATCGTGCGCGACCCGGCCCGGCCGCCCCAGGTACCCATCATCCGCATGGGCGCCGACGAGATGGCGCAGACCGTGGGCGAGTATGCCTGCCTTGCCGCGCTCGCCATCCTGCGCGACCTGCCAAGGTTCGTCGCGGCGCAACGCGAGGCACGGTGGGACCGGTTCGAGCCGCCGCGCACGGCCCGGACCACCAGCGTCGGCATCATGGGCCTGGGCGGGATCGGGCAGGTGGCCGCCCGAATGCTGCGCGACATCGGCTTGCAGATCAACGGCTGGTCCCGGACACGGCGCACGCTCCAGGACATCCGGTGCTATGCCGGGATGGCGGAACTCACCGCGTTCCTCGGTGCGACGGACATCCTTGTTGCAGTCCTGCCGGACACGCCCGAAACCGCGAGCCTCCTGGATGCCGCACGGCTGGCGGAGCTGCCGCGCGGCGCCGGCGTGGTCAATGTTGGGCGGGGCAACCTGATCATCCTGCCGGACCTGCTGGCCGCGCTCGACTGCGGCCAGATCTCCCTGGCGATGCTGGACGTGTTCCCGGCCGAACCCCTGGCGCCCGACGATCCGGCCTGGCGGCACGAGCGCCTGGTCGTGACGCCCCACCTCGCCGGCTTCGCCTCGCGTGCGGCCCGTGCGGCCTGGGTCGCGGACTGCATCGGCACCTTCGAGGCCGGTGGCACGCTGCGCAACGTCTTCGACCCTTCACGCGGCTACTGACGCTTCGGCGACGGGCAGGCTCTCAGCCGGCGCGGGTTGCGCCCGCCTGGGAGCGACGCACCAGGGAGCCGCGTCGCTTCGACGGCTGCAGGTCCTGGCTTGCAAGATCCTCCAGGATCGGGCAATCGGGCCGGTCGTCGCCCTGGCAGCAGTCGGCCAAGGTTTGCAGCGTGTCTGCCATGGCCGACAGCTCCGCCACCTCCGCCCGCAACTCCGCCACATGCTGCATGGCCAGCCGCTTCACGTCGCGGCTTGCGCGGCTGTGGTCGGCCCAAAGGCTCACCAGCAGCCTTATCCGGTCCATCGGCATCCCGAAGTCGCGGGCACGACCGATGAACCGCAGGATGTGCACGTCGGCGGTGGAGTAGGCGCGATACCCGGCCTCCGACCGCCGTGCCGGGTCAATGAGGCCGATGCTCTCGTAATAGCGGATCATCTTGGCCGAGATGCCGGACGCCGCAGCCGCCTCGCCGATGTTCATGCCCGGTTGTCCATGCCCAAGCTGTTCATGTCCAGTCGCTCATGACCTGGCACGCGCCGGGGGTGACCAGCGTCGCAGCAGCAGGGCGTTGGATACGACGCTGACGCTGCTGAGCGCCATGGCCGCCCCTGCCAGGGCCGGGCTGAGCAGGCCGGCAGCGGCAAGCGGGATGCCGACCACGTTGTAGGCAAAGGCCCAGAACAGCCCCTGCCGTATCTTCGCATAGGCGCGGCGGGAGATGTCGATCGCGTCCGCAACCAGCGCCGGGTCGCCGCGCAGCAGCGCGATCCCCGCGGTTTCCATCGCCACATCCGTGCCGGTCGCCATGGCGATGCCGATGTCGGCGGCGGCCAGCGCGGGCGCGTCGTTGATGCCGTCGCCCACCATGGCAACCACCCGGCCGTCCCGCCGGAGCCGGGTGACGGCAGCCGCCTTGTCCTCCGGCAGCACGTCGGCCTCCACCTCGTTGATGCCCAGGGGCGACGCCACGGCCTTCGCGGCGGCTTCGTTGTCGCCGGTCAGCATCACCGTGCGTATGCCCAGCGCGTGCAGGGCGGCGACGGCCGGCATGGCGGTCGGCTTCACCGCGTCGCCGAACGCCAGCAGCCCGAGCAGCCGGGGCGCCGCACCGGCGTCGTCCTGGGCATCCGCCAGCCAAGACACCGTCCGCCCCTCGCCCGCCATCCGCCCGGCCTCGGCCTGCAGCGGCGCCATGTCCACGGCCTGCTCGCCCATCAGCCGCGCGTTGCCCAGCACGAGCGCCCGCCCATCCACCACGCCGGACACGCCGCGTCCGGCCAGGGTGCGGAACGCTGCCACCGTATCCGGAACCGCTCCCTCGGCCAGCGCCAGCGCCTGGACTGCCCGGGCGAGCGGGTGCTCGCTGGCGCCCTGCAACGAGGCGGCCAGGTGCAGCAGCGATGCCCGCGCGACACCCGGGGCCGCCAGCAGGTCGGTCACCACCGGGCGTCCCTCCGTCAGGGTGCCCGTCTTGTCGAAGGCGACCGTCTGCACCGCGTGCGCGCGCTCCAATGCTTCGGCATCCTTGATGAGGATGCCGTGCCGGGCGGCGGCGCCGGTGCCCACCATGATGGCTGTCGGCGTGGCGAGGCCCAGGGCGCACGGGCAGGCGATGACCATGACGGAAACGGCATGGAGGATCGCGGCGGCCAGGCTGCCCCCCAGCAGCCACCAGCCCGCGAACACCAGCAGCGCGATGCCCAGCACGACTGGCACGAACACGGCGCTGACCTGGTCCACCAGGTGCTGGATCGGCGCCTTGGAGACCTGGGCGCTTTCGACGAGGCGGACGATGCGGGCCAGGGTGGTCTCGCTGCCGACCGCCGTCGCCCGCACCACCAGCAGCCCGTCGAGGTTGATGGCGCCCCCAGTCACCCGGGCGCCCGGCTCCTTGTCCACCGGCAGGCTTTCGCCGGTCAGCATGGACTCGTCCACGCTGCCGCCTCCTTCGGCCAGCACGCCGTCAGCCGGGATGCGTTCGCCGGGGCGCACCACCAGGAGATCGCCATGACGGAGCCGCGAGACCGGCACCTCGGCCTCCATTCCGTCGCGGCGCACACGCGCCACCTCGGGTCGCAGCGCCATCAAGGCACGGATGGCCGATGCGGTCCCGCGCTTGGCCCGGCCTTCCAGCCACTTGCCGAGCAGGACGAAGGTGACGATCAGCGCCGAGCTTTCGAAGTATAGCGGCAGCTCGCCATGCCCTTCCATCATGCCGCCCGCCGTGCCGCCTGTCGTGCTGGACAGCAGGTTCGCGACGCTCAGCCCCCAGGCCGCCGAGGTGCCGAGGGCGACCAGCAGGTCCATGTTGCCGGCGCCGGCGCGCACGGCCCGCCAGCCCGCGGCATAG
>CAXTDP010000523.1:0-4503 GCA_964242295.1 uncultured Acetobacteraceae bacterium
CACCAATCCTACAGCATGCATCCGCGTCGCGCTAAGTCCGACAGGCTGCTAGGCGGCAAGATCGCGCGACGGCGTAGCCAATAAGGCGTTCCTGCCAATATGCGCCAGTTGGAAGCTTGAGCCTACTTCGGCATCCCGCCTGATGCCAGTGCGGCTTATGTCGGCCCTGATTGCAACCTGCTTTAGCCGTCCAGCAGTTCCGCAAGCCAGACCCGGCCGCTCCAGCCTTGAACCTGGTCTGTGCCGACCATGTCTTCTGGCGTCTGGTCGGCACCCTTAACCAGCAGGTCTGGCCGCAAGGCTTCCAGCAACGGAAGCGAAGTATCCTCGTCGGAAAGGCAGACAAGGTCCACAGTGGACAGGCTGGCCAGGACGGCCGCCCGTGCTGCCTCAGGCTGTGCTGTGCTGCCGTTCGGCATAAGCTGCAGGCCGGCATCCGATCGAAGCCCAACCACAAGGCGGTCACATTGGCCCCGAGCCCGTTCCAGCAAATGCAGGTGCCTGGAATCCATCAGGTCAAACACGCCCATAATGAACCCGGTGCGCCAGCCACGTCGCCGCCAACGTTCGATCTGCTCAGCGGCTGTTTCACGTGAAACGATCTTGCGAGGCATCCCGCCTCCTGGAGCCAGCGCTTGCAGCAAATCTTCCTCACGCGCGACACTAGTACCTATTTTGCCTACAACCACTCCGCCGGCCAGGTTGGCCAGCCTTGCGGCAATGCGCAGGTCTAGCCCGGCCGCCAATCCCGCTGCGAGCGTCGCCACCACAGTGTCACCGGCCCCGGCAGGGTCATAGACGTCCGTCGCGACGGCCGGCAGATGCAGCACCCCCGCGGCGTCGGCGAGCGTCATGCCGTCCTCGCCCCGCGTTACCAAGACGGCGCCGAAACCGTGCGCCGAGCAGAGAGCCAGAGCAGCAGCAGCGATCTCCACATCCGTGCCCGCTGGCAAGCCGGTCGCATCAGTGAGTTGCCTACGGTTGGGCGTGATGACGTCCGCTCCTGCATAACGTGCGTAATCCGCCCCTTTTGGGTCCACCACCACGCGTCGCCCGGCGGCTTGCGCGACGGCAATCAGCAGTGCTGGCGTGTTCCCGGCCAGCACCCCCTTGCCATAATCGGAGAGCACCGCAACCGAAGTTGCCGCCAACGTGTCCCGTGCAACGCGCATCATCCGTTCGGCAAGCTTGTCGGGGATCGCGCTGGTCTCTTCCCGGTCGGACCGTAGGAGCTGCTGCCCACCGCTGACGAAACGCGTCTTGACTGTTGTTGCCCGGCCGCCCTGCACCAGCAGCCATGGCTCTACGCCGGGCTGGCCGCCGATCAAACCAGTGAGGTCGGATCCGTCCTGGTCATCTCCCACTACGGACACAAAGGCCACGGCGGCACCAAGGGCCGTCAGGTTCCGGACCACGTTGCCTGCCCCACCGGGCACGGCCAACTCCCGCTCGACGGCCAGGATCGGCACCGGCGCCTCGGGGCTGATCCGCTCGACGCTGCCATAAACCGTCCGGTCCAGCATCACGTCGCCAATGACCATGACGCTCGTCCGCGCCAGACGGCGGACAGCAGTGATCAGCTCCTCAACCGTTGGACCGTTAGGCTGCGGGTCGGGGCTGCCAGGGTCCGAGCTGCTGGGATGCGAAGCTGCCTCGCCGGGGCGGCCTTGGGCAGGGGTGATGCTCTGCATAGGTGGCAGGGCTAGCCTCCCCCTGCTCGTGTGGCAAGCACGGTGTGGCATTTGGGCGATGGGCAAGGTGGCGCATCATCCCTGAAAGAACGATGCCTCCGCCCCCTCCAGCACGGCGCAGGTCAACGGACCACCACGCCCGGCGCCCGTATCCAGGCCCAAGCGGTTCGTCTTGATCTCTGGTCGTTGGCTCGGCGTATGGCCATGCACGACCAGCATGTCCGGAGCCTCCGGCAGCATCGTGCCGCGCCAGCGCAGGAAAGGTTCGCGTATCCATAGCAGGTCATCCAGTGGCTGCTCCGCCAGGGTCACGCCCGGGCGCACGCCGGCATGGACGAACAACGCACCTTCGCAGGACCAGTGCGGCAGCAGACCCTGAATGAACTGCAGGTGGGACTGCGGCAGATGGCCCGCCCAGTCCCGTGCCGGGCTGCGGATCGGCGCGCCCCAGCTCAGCAACGTGTCAACGCCGCCATTTCTCAACCAGTCATCCACGGCTGAAGGGCTGGGTCCATGCAGCGCGGCCAGCATCATGGCCTCATGATTTCCCATCAGGTTGAAGACTTCCACCCCCGGCGCAGGAGGCCCGGCCAACAGGTGCGCGACCACCCCGGCGGACTCCGGCCCGCGGTCTATGTAGTCACCCAGGTGAACCACAACGGCATTGTCGCAGGGCCGGGTCCGCAAGTCGGCGCGTATGCCGTCATGCACACGCCGCAGCCTGTCCAGGTGCCCATGGATATCGCCCACGGCATAGACGCGCCGCCCTAGCGGCAACCCAGCAAGGCGTGGATCAAGACGGTGTCGGACCATGCACTCCTACATAAAACAGGCATCCCAGTCCGTCACCTCGCCCCGCCCCAGGCCGAAGTTACCCGATCTTGCCTTGGCGTCTCCGCCTGGGCGCACCAAGTCCCACTACTATGAAGGAAAACGTGAACGCCATTGAGGTCGAAGGCCTGACCAAGCGCTATGGCGACGTTCTGGCTGTAGATGACGTGTCCTTCAGCGTGGCGCCGGGCCAGACATTGGGCTTACTGGGCGGCAACGGCGCTGGCAAGACCACGACCATCGCCATGCTGCTCGGCTTGCTGATCCCAAGCGCCGGCAGCATACGCATCATGGGCCGCGACATGGCGCGGGACCGCTTCGCCGCACTTGCGAGAATGAACTTCAGCAGTCCCTACATCGCCCTGCCGTCCCGCCTGACTGTGGCCGAGAACCTGCGCGTCTATGGCCACCTTTATGGCGTCCGCGGCCTGGAGGCGCGTATCCGCGAGCTTGCGTCGCAACTCGACCTGACCGGCCTGCTTAACCGGCCGTCCGGCGCCCTGTCCGCCGGACAGAAGACGCGGGTAGCGCTTGCGAAGTCTCTCATCAACCGCCCGGACTTGCTGCTGCTCGACGAGCCGACCGCAAGCCTAGACCCCGATACCGGCGATATGGTCCGAAGTTGGCTGGAGCACTACCGGGCCGAAAGCGGCTGCACCATCCTGCTGGCGTCGCACAACATGCCAGAAGTGGAGCGGCTATGCAGTGAGGTGCTGATGCTCAAGCAGGGCCGCATCGTGGACCAAGGCTCGCCGTTGGAGCTTGTGGGCCGCTACGGCCGCAATGACTTGGAGCAGGTGTTCCTGGACATCGCCCGGCGGCAAGAAGCGGCATGACGCTGCACTCGTCGAAGCCACCATCGCCGAGCGCACGCCGTAGCAGTCCGGAGGGCACTCAAACCGGCGTTTGGCGCCGGTATCTTCAGGTGCGCCGCGGTGCAAAGCTGCCTTGTGCTGACCGCCGTTTCCGCTTGGGGCAGGACGCATGACGGGTGCCGCACGCCGCATTTGGGGGTTGATGTATCGCCACCTCGCGCTTTATCGCCATTCCTGGCCGCGGCTGCTCGAGTTGATGTATTGGCCGGTGCTGCAAATGTGCATCTGGGGCTTCACCGCGTCCTTCATCGCCGGACGCGCCGGGGCGGGTGGCACCGTGGCCGTTGCGGCGGGCGCCCTACTGGGCGGGGTGCTGCTGTGGGAGGTTGCGCTGCGCAGCCAGATGGGCGTGGCAATCAGCTTCCTCGAAGAACTATGGTCTCGCAACCTCGGCCATGTTTTCGTCAGCCCGATCCGCCCCTGGGAGATGCTGGCCGCGCTGGTCGGCATCAGCGTGCTCCGGATGCTGACTGGCGTGCTGCCGGCCATTCTGATCGCGTTCCTGCTATATGCCTTCAACCTGTTCGCGATGGGACCGGTGGTCGTGCTCTTCTTTGCCAACCTCATGGTGATGGGCTGGTGGGTGGCGCTGGGCGTCGTCAGCCTGATCCTGCGGCATGGCGCTGGGGCGGAGGCACTGGCATGGTCCGTGCTGTTCGGACTTACGCCCATCAGCGCCGTTTTCTACCCGGTTTCGGTGCTGCCGGCTGTCTTGCAGCCGGTCGCGCTGTCCCTTCCTTCGGCGCATGTGTTCGAGGGGATGCGGGCAGCGTTGCAGGGAGTTTTGCGGTGGGATCACCTCGCCTGGGCCTTCGGCCTCAATGTGTTGTGGATGGCGGCTGGACTGCTGCTGTTCGCTGGGCAGTTCCGCCAGGCCCGGTTGCGGGGCGCCCTGCTCAACATCGGAGAATAATCGGGCAGATGCCATGCCGATCGCCTTCTTCAACCACCTGCCAATCTTAGGGTCTAGCAGCCTGTCGGAGTGAGGTTGCGAGCGTTTTTGCGCGCCTGGGCTCATCGTGCGTTGTTGGGTGGCGCTGAGGCGGCTTCCGGTGGTCGAACTCGCTGGCTGATGGGTATGGCGGCCAGACTGGCACCGTGGCGCC
>CAXTDP010000524.1:0-4497 GCA_964242295.1 uncultured Acetobacteraceae bacterium
CGGCCCAGGCTGGCCGCCGCCGCGCCGCCCGGCTGCGGCTGGAACTCGACGCGATGGACGCCGCACGCCGCACGGTGCTGGACCGGGCCGACCGGATGGATGCCGAGCTGCTGCACGCCATCGAGGAGGAGTTCGATTATGAGGAGGGCCGCCTGCGGCGGTCGCTGGGCGAGGCCGAACATGCGCCGGGTTGAAGGCTGGGGGTATTCCCTTCGGGGGAGGGTTGGGATGAGGGAGGACGCGAGTGCCCACTTGGCCCGACCAGGGATTGCGCCAGTAGCGGGTTACGGGCAGTGCCGGCGGTTTCCCTCACCCCGGCCCTCTCCCGGAGGGAGAGGGAGAGGGAGCAGGGGGGTCTTATGCTCGGGCTACTGCTCCGGGCGCCAGGGCGTCGATCTGCTGCAGCAGCTTGGAGAAATCCACTGGCTTGGGGTGGTAGTCGTTGCATCCCGCCGCGACGGTCTTCTCCCGGTCGCCCGCCATCGCGTGCGCCGTCAGGGCGATGATCGGTATCCCCGCCGTCGCCGGGTCTGCCTTCAGCAGCCGGGCAGCCGACCAGCCGTCCAGCACCGGCAGGTTCATGTCCAGCAGCACGATGTCGGGCAGGTCCGCCCGCGCCCGGTCCACCCCGGCCTGCCCATCGGTCGCAACCGTCACCTCGAAGCCCCGGCGCTTCAACCGCCGGGACAGGAAGTCCCAGATTTCCTCGTGGTCCTCGACCAGCAGCACACGCATCATGGAGTCCTTATCGCGGCCTGATTGTTCTCTGAAATGGGCGCTGGCATGCCGTCCGCCAGGCTTTGCCCAGCTTCGGATACGTCCTGATGCGGCGCCAACCCGCGCAACTCGCCGGCAAGCTGGCGCAAATCCGTGCCGCCCTTGCTCAGCACGCGGTCTGCGCCACCTAGGCGCTGGCGCTCGCCAGCATCCAGGTCCCGGGCGGTCAGCACCACGACCGGGATATGGCGGCAGCCCGGCCGGTCGCGCAGCTCGTGCAGGAAGGTGAAGCCGTCCATCACCGGCATCGTCAGGTCCAGCAGGATCAACTGCGGCGGCGCATGCAGCACCTGCTCCAGCGCTTCCTGGCCATTAGCTGCCTCCGTCACGGTCCAGCCGTTGTGCGTCAGCACCTGGCGCAGCCGGGCACGGGCGTCGGGATCGTCGTCCACCACCAGGATGTCCCCGGCTTCCCCACGGAACCGCTCCATGACGCCCTTCAACTGCGTCCATTCGACCGGTTTCAGCACCGTGTCGGCCGCGCCCAGCGAGGCGCTGAGCGCCGGCTCGTTCACGAACGTCACCATGACGACCGGAATCAGCTCCAGCACCGGATCGGCCTTGAGCGTGGTCAGCACCGACCACCCGTCCATCTGCGGCATCATCACGTCCAGCAGGATAGCGCGGGGCTTCAGGGTGCGGGCCAGTTCGATACCGGTGCGGCCGTCCGGCGCGGTGCGGACGGCAAAGCCTTCCCGCTCCAGGAAACGGGTCAGCAGGTCGCGTTGCGCCGCATCGTCGTCCACGACCAGCACCAGGTGCCTATCCTGCTGCACGGGCATCGCAGCCTGGTTCCCTTCGTCCTCCGCCTGTTCCGGCATGACCGCGGGCAAGCGCATCGTGAAGGTGGAGCCCGCGCCATAGGTGCTTTCCACCGTCACGTCCCCGCCCAGCAGGCGGCAGAAGGCGCGGGTGATCGCCAGGCCAAGCCCGGTGCCGCCGAAGCGCCGGGTCGTGGACACGTCGGCCTGGGCGAACCGCTCGAACAGCCCGGCCAACTGCTGCGGCGTCATGCCGATGCCGGTGTCGGCCACGCCGAACTCCACCCAGTCGCCGTCCCGGCGCACCCGCAGCGTGATGCGGCCGTTCTCGGTGAACTTGGCGGCGTTGCTGACCAGGTTGAACAGGCATTGGCGCAGCTTGGTCTGGTCGCTGTGCATGACGCCGAGGTCGGGCGCCAGGTCCATCACGAGCTTGCTGCCCTTCTGCTCCACCAGGTTGCCCACGGTCCCGGCGACATCCTCGGCCAGGGCCTGCACCTGGATATCCTCGGCATAGGTGGTCATGCGGTCGGCCTCGATCTTCGACAGGTCCAGCACGTCGTTGATCAGGCTCAGCAGGTGGCGGGCGTTGGACTGTATCTTGCGGACGTCGCCCAGCAGTCCCTCGTCGCCGCCGTCCTCCATCTCCTCCTCCAGCATCTCGCTGTAGCCGATGACGGCGGACAGGGGGGTACGCAGCTCGTGGCTCATGTTGGCCAGGAACTGGCTTTTCGCGCGGTTGGCGGCCTCGGCGGCGTCCTTGGCAGCGCTCAGCTCCTCCTCGGCCTGCTTGCGGGCGGTGATGTCCACATGGACGCCGACCCATTCCCGCACGGCGCCGTCGTCCAGGATCGGCACGCCGCGGACCGACATGGTGCGCCACTCGCCATCTGCACGACGCAGCCGGTGTTCCACCAGATACGTCGTCGGTCCGGCCACGGCCTCGTGCCAGGCTTGCAGGGTGGGGTCACGGTCTTCGGAATGCACGGCCTGCAGCCAGCCGGTTCCGGCATACTCGGCCTGGGGCTGCCCGGTGAAGGCGGTCCAACTCGACTGCGGCGGCGTCAGCTCTCCCGCGGCCGTCGTGGTCCAAACGATGCTGGCGGCGGTCTCGATCAGCGTGCGGTAGCGTTCCTCGCTTTCTTTCAGGCGCCGCTCGGCGCGCTTGCGATATGTGACGTCGGTCACGACCAGCCCAGCCCCGGCCAGGCCGCCGCTAGCCGCCGGCAACGGGAAGAACCCGAACTGGAATTCCCGGGTCTGCGCCGGGTTCACCCGGCTTTTGGTGGCGACCTCGACCTGGGTGATGGTGCGGCCGCGGCTGAGCACCTCCTGCAACCGCGGCTCCAGGGTCTCGCGGGTGTCGGGCAGCACCTCCCACAGGCTGCGGCCCACATCGGCATCCAGCGCCCGCTCGCTCATGTCGGACAGCGCACGGTTCATGTGCCGCACATGCAGGCCGCCATCCAGGAAGCCAAGGCCCACCGGCGCGTTGTCCATGACGCTGGTCAGCAGAGCCATGCTGGCACGCTCCGCCCGGCGCCGGCGCAGCAGCAGCAGGGCCATCACGGCGAAGGCCGCCAGCGTCGAGGCGACTGCAAGGACCTGGCGCAGCAGCCCCATCCCGGCCTGGTCGCGCTCCCACCTGGCGAGACGGATGCGGGACGTTTCCTGCAGCCCGGCGACCGTCCGGCGGACGCGGTCCATGGACGCCTTGTCCACCCCGGTCAGGACCAGCGCAACCGCGGCATCCAGCCCGCTCGCCCGGCGCGCTTCGACCACCTGGCGGGCGAAGTCGCGCTTGACCTGCACCTGCCGGATCAGGTCGCTGTCGCGGTCGTCCCCTACCAGGGTCGCCAACTCCTCGTCCAGGCTGGCCCGTGCGGCCTCATAGGGTTCGAGGTAGGACTCCACCCCGGTCAGGGCGTAGCCGCGTTCCCCGGTTTCCAGGTCCTTGAGGGTGGACAGCACCCGTTCCGCCGCGACCAGGGCGCGGTTCTGCGCCGCCACCTCCGTGCGGGCCGTTTGAATGGTCACCAGCGACCATGTCGTGGCGGCGACGCCGACCGCCAGCAGCGCCCCGGCCAGCACGCCGAGGCCGCGGCTGCTGGGCAGGCTGGCCAGCAGGTCGTGCGCGCGGCGGTCCGTCGTGGGGGTTGGGTCCATTGTTCAAGGGTTTCCGGGACCAAAGGTTTCCAGGGCCAGAGATCGTATTACGCGGGGCGCACGGAGGCGTTCCCCTGCGTCTGGCGGACCTAGGGAACCACCCTGCCCCGGCAAAGCGTCGGCAGTTGGGCCTTCCGTCAGGCCGGCAGCGCCGCCACGGGTTCCCGCGCCGACACGGCCCGGGCCAGCGCGACCAGCTCGCCCAGCGACAGCACGATGGTCTCCGCGCTGCCCTCCGCGCGCAACGCCGCGAGCAGCGCGCTGTCCCCCGCCGCATGCCACAGCCCGACCACGACGACCGCACCCGGCATCCGGCGCTGGATGCGGCGCAACAGGTATTGCAGGCCGGACGGGCTGCTGCCCTGGTCCAGCACCGACAGACAGCACAGCCGGACCGCGCCCAAGTCCACCTTCGCCGCATGGCCCGCGCCCAGCACCAGGTTGCTTTCCTGCCGCGCCCCGAACCCGGCGCCCTGCAGCACCTGCATCGCCATCGTCGCCGCCAGGTCGTCCAACTGGCCGCGGGCAGGGATGCAGACCACCGCGCCCTCCGCCTGCCAGGCCGGCGGCGGCAAGGCGTCCGGCGGGCTGCCGACCTGCCGGGCCATTTGCGACAGCAGGCGCTCGATCTGCACGTGGATGGCTTCCAGCCGTTCGAAGGCCAGGGCGTCCCGGGACAGGTCCGCCTGCGCCAGCGCCAGGCCGCGCAGGGCGACGCGGTCGTAATACTCGGCCAGCGCACCCTGCCCGGACGGCGCCGGGCTGGCGGCCTTGGCGCGCCGGGCACGACGGC
>CAXTDP010000525.1:0-4488 GCA_964242295.1 uncultured Acetobacteraceae bacterium
CTGCTGACGCAGCAGATGGACCAGTTGAAGGCGCAGATGACCCAGGTGGCGTCTGCCCTGAACCTGGCCGAAGCATCCGGCCGCGACAAAGACGCCCAGATCGCCAACCTCGGCAGCCGCCTGAACGCCGCCCTCGCCTCCAAGGTGGAGGAGCTGCAACGCTACCGCAGCGAGTTCTTCGGCCGCCTGCGCGAGGTGCTGGCCAACCGCCCCGGCATCCAGGTGGTCGGCGACCGCTTCGTCTTCCAAAGCGAGGTGCTGTTCCCCCCGGGCAGCGCCGACATGACCCCGGCCGGCCAAGATCAAATCCGGGCCCTGGCGGCAACCCTGAAGGACATCGGCAAGGACATCCCGGGCGACATCAACTGGATACTCCGCGTGGACGGCCACGCCGACCGCCAGCCCGTCAGCCGCGGCACCTTCCCCTCCAACTGGGAGCTGTCCTCCCAGCGCGCGATCAACGTCGTCAAGCTGCTGGTGGACGAGGGCGTGCCACCCAACCGCCTGGCCGCCACCGGCTTCGGCGAGTTCCAGCCGCTGGACGGAACCGACAGCCCCGCAAGCTATGCACGGAACCGGCGCATCGAGTTGCGGCTGACGGACCGCTGATCTGGCGCCGTAAACCATAACCAAGCAGGGAGCTGCCCATGGCCTTCGTCACCCGGACCCTAACCGCCGCCCTGCTACTGGCGCCTATGGCCTCCCCCCGGGCGGAAGTGCCCCCCGGCGGCGTCGCCCACAACGACGCAGCCCTCGCCGCCCTCAACGTCCTTGCCGGGCAAACACGCCAGAACGGCACGTTGCCACGGCTGTCGGACGACAAGGGCCGAGCGGTCCTGGAAGACCTCTGGAACGCCGATGCCTCGCTCGGCAAACCTCCCTATGCCGCCGCAGACGTGCCGAAGCTGATCAACATCCTGCAGAAGCAGAGCCAGGCCTTCAACGCCTACGTCAACTTCACCCCCGCGATCGGCACCACCCCCGATCCCAACAAGAATGCCGCGACCTACCAGGATGAACTGTCGCACGGCGGCGCGTTCCTGATGGACAACGCGGCCGCAGCCCTATCGGCGATGACCGATTTTTGGCGGACGCTGCCGGAGCAGGACCGGACCCCCGCGCGCCGCCAGGGAATACGCCAGGCGCAGCAGGGCTTCTCGCAGATGATCACCGGCGCGGCGCAGATGGTCCGCGACCCGGCGATGCGGCAGGAAAACCGGACCATGCTGACCCAGGCGATCGAGCAGTACGGCCCCACCATCGCCGCCAGCCTGCACCCGGAAGACCGGACCGGCATCGCCGGCGCAGTGCGCCCGGCAATCGAGGCCGTCCCGCCAGAGGACCAGGCGCGCCTGCAGGTGTTCCTGACAGCCTTGTCCGCACCGGGATGCGAGGGCCTCTGCACCGTCGAGTGACGCAAACCGCCCCCGGAACCAACGGCTGCCCCCTCGCCAGTGCGGGCCGCTTGCGGCGCGGCAACCCAGGCCCGGCAAAACAGCGCCTGGATAGCCGCCCAGCCCCCCGCAATGACGGAACCAGTCCAAGGCGGCAGGCAACGCCCTTGCCGGACCTGCGAACCCGCCGCCCACTCTTCACACCCCGCCCAGCCCGGCGCATGCTGCTCCCAAATGAAACGCTCACTCAGGGAGGGCTGGAATGGACCACGCAAGCATCGGCGCCAAGCCGCAATCAAAAATCGCCACCGTGTTGCGCGTCACCAGCGGCAACTTCCTGGAGATGTTTGACTTCTTCCTGTTCGGCTTCTACGCCAGCTACATCTCCAAGGCGTTCTTCCCTGGGGACAACGACACCGCCAAGCTGCTGCTGACCTTCATGACCTTCGGCGCCGGCTTCCTCATGCGCCCGCTCGGAGCCGTCATCCTAGGCGGCTACATTGACCGCATCGGCCGCCGCCGCGGCCTGCTCGTCACCCTCGGCATCATGGCGATGGGCACCGTCCTGATCGCCGCCGTCCCCGGCTACGCCACCATCGGCCTCCTCGCCCCCCTCCTGGTCCTGATCGGCCGCCTGCTCCAAGGCTTCTCCGCCGGCGTCGAGCTGGGCGGAGTCTCCGTCTACCTCTCGGAAATGGCCACCCCCGGCAACAAGGGCTTCTACGTCGCCTGGCAGTCCGGCAGCCAGCAGGTCGCGATCATGGTCGCCGCCATAATCGGCTACGTGCTGAACCAGTCGCTCTCCGCCGCAGACATCGGCTCCTGGGGCTGGCGCATCCCCTTCATCATCGGCTGCCTCATCGTCCCCTTCCTGTTCTACATCCGCAGCAGCCTGCAGGAGACCGAGGAGTTCCTGGCCCGCCCGCACCGCCCCAGCCTGCCCGAGATCGCCCGCTCCCTCCTGCTCAACTGGCAGATCGTCGGCCTGGGCATGCTGATGGTGGCGATGACCACGATCTCGTTTTACTTCATCACCGTCTACACCCCGACCTTCGGCAAGGACGTCCTGCACCTGACGGCCACCGACAGCCTGATCGTCACCTTCTGCGTCGCCGTCAGCAACTTCATCTGGCTGCCGGTGATGGGCGCGCTGTCCGACCGCATCGGCCGCAAGCCCCTGCTCCTGCTGTTCAGCGGCCTGACCCTGGTCACCGCCTACCCGGCCCTAGCCTGGCTGGTCCAGGACATCACCTTCCCGCACATGCTGATCGTGCTGCTATGGCTGTCCTTCCTGTATGGCAGCTACAACGGCGCCATGGTGGTCGCCCTGACCGAGGTCGTGCCCGTCGCCGTCCGCACCGCCGGCTTCTCCCTGGCCTACTCCCTAGCCACCGCGGTATTCGGCGGCTTCACCGCCGCCATCGCCACCGCCCTCATTGACTGGACCGGCAACAAGGCCGCCCCCGGCCTATGGATGGCGTTCGGCGGCGGCTGCGGCCTGGTCGCAACCCTTGTGATCTACAACGGCGCCCGCGTCGAACGCCGCGCCACCGCCGAACGCCACGCCGCCGCAGGAGAGTAACCGCATGGCCCCGACCATCACCCGCCGCCTCGCCCTGGCCGGCCTCTCCGCCGCCCTGCTATGGCCCACCGTCGCCGGCGCCGCCGAAATCCACGTCATCAGCTCCGGCGGTTTCGCCGCCGCCTACAAGGTCCTAACCCCAGGCTTCGAGCAATCCACCGGCAACACCATCAGCACGGGATGGGGACCCAGCATGGGCACCACCACCGACGCCGTCCCCACCCGCCTGGCCCGGCAGGAGCCGATAGACGTCCTCATCATGGTCGGCTACGCCCTGGAAACTCTAGTCAAGCAAGGCATAGTCGCCCCCGGCTCCCGAGTGGACCTAGCCCGCTCCGGCATCGGCGTCGTGGTCCGCGCCGGCGCCCCCCATCCGGACATCAGCACCCCGGCCGCCCTGCGCCAGGCCCTGCTCGACGCCAAGTCCGTCGCCTACTCCGACAGCGCCAGCGGCGTTTACATCCAAAACGAAATGTTCAAGCGTCTCGGGGTCGAAGCCCAAATGCAAGGCAAGGCCCGCATGATCCCCGCCACCCCCGTCGGCGAGATCGTCGCCCGCGGCGAGGCCGACCTCGGCTTCCAGCAGATCAGCGAGCTGAAACCCATCCAAGGCATAGACCTGGTCGGCCCGCTCCCCCCCGAGGTCCAGCAGGTCACCATCTTCTCCGCCGGCGTCCTGGCCCGCTCGGCCCAGCCCGAAGCCGCCCGCGCCCTGATCGCCTACCTCGCCTCCCCCGCCGCCGCCGCCGCAATCCGCGACAACGGCATGGAGCCGATGGGCGCCTCCCCCCAGGCCGCCCAATGATCACCGGCGCCCGCACCCCGGTGCCCCTGGACCTCTCCGGCCTGCGCGTCGCCATCCACGCCGGCGCCGGCGGCATCGGCCGGGTGATGGCTGACAGCTTCGCCGCCTGCGGCGCCGCGGTCTTCGTATCCGACGTAAACGAGCAGGCCCTCATGGATTGCGGCCACCGCGGCCTGGTGGCCGACGCCGGCCGCGTCGCCGACCTGGAGACCTTCATGGACGGCGCCCTCTCCGTGCTGGGCGGCCTGGACGTGCTGGTCAACAACGCCGGCATCGCCGGCCCGACCGCGCGGGTGGAGGACGTGACCCCCGCCGAGCTGGACGCCGTGCTGCAGGTGGACCTGGCGGCGATGTTCCACTGCGCCCGCCGGGCCGTGCCGCCACTGCGTGCCTCCGGCGGCGGCAGCATCGTCAACCTCAGCAGCGCCGCCGGCAAGTTCGGCTTCCCCCTGCGCAGCCCGTATTCCGCCGCGAAGTGGGGCGTGGTCGGCTTCACCCGCACCCTGGCGATGGAGCTAGGCTCCGACGGCATCCGCGTCAACGCCATCCTGCCCGGCCTGGTGGACGGCCCGCGCATCCGCTCCGTCCTGGCGAACAAGGCCGCCGCGGCGGGCATCGGCGACAACGAGCAGACCGCGCGGGCGCTGGCGGGGGTGAGCCTGCGCTGCTTCGTGTCGCAGCAGGACATTGCGAACATGGCCCTTTAC
>CAXTDP010000526.1:0-4480 GCA_964242295.1 uncultured Acetobacteraceae bacterium
CCACCAAACTGATGCTTAGGCTTAACGGGCGCGAGGGGCTTCAGCCTTCATGCGTGTCCGCCTGGCTGGCCGCCGACATAACCCTCCGTGCCGTCCGAGAGCGCCGCCGCGGCTCGCCACACCGGCACAGGCAGGCGCTGCGGCCCCTCTACGGCGGGCAACGGAGGGTGCGGCACGGGGCCAAGTCCCATCGCGCGACTGACCAGGCGTCCAAACAGGCGTGTAAAGCGGATGATGAGCGAGCCCTGCCTCGTGTAAAGCATACTTTACATCTGTCTGGCCTCGGGCTGGGCGACGCGTCTCAAGCCCGTCCTCATATATCTGAATTTGCAAGGAAAAATTATGCCTGGTCGAACTGGCACGAGTCATGCTTTGTAAACATGACTTGAACCTGAAAAGGGGCAAGGCACCCTGTTGTGGGAACTCGGACCAGCTCGGCGGTCCATACATTCGAGGTTAAGTCCATGAGGAAGCTTCTTCTCGCTGGCGTCGCCGGCATCCTGTCAGCCACAGGCGCATACGCCGCCCCGATCACCTCCGGCACGACCATCACCAATGGCGGCTTCACATTCTCTAACTTTTCTTGTTCCCCTTCTTCCGGCGGCGGCGTCAACAGCACAGCCGGCGGCTGCGGAAATCTGGGAGTGTTTGCCAATGGCACCAGCGGGATCGAATTCCAAGGTGGGCTGAGTGCTTCCACTACCCCAGCTACCCCAGCAAGCTCCCTTCTTGATGTGATCCTGAGCTACACACTCACGGCAAGCTCAATCTCGACGCTCACACTCAGCTTCAATGGCCTTGCTAGCGATCCAAGTATTGCTGAAGCTCAGGTTACTGAGACCGCGTTTACAGCGCAGGGAGGCACATTGCTGGGCCAAACTGCAGTTAGCACGTTGGGTGCGTTGCAATCCACGCTCACGTTGAACCCGACACAAACCTCGGTGTATGTAACCAAGGACGTATTGTTGAGGACATCGAGCTCCACGACAAACGCGTCCGCTACGATCAGCTTTATTGACCAGACGATTTCAGGCACAGGCGGTGGCAGCCCGGGCACTCCCACCCCTGCTCCCACGCCGACGCCCACTCCGTCTGCCGTGCCGGAGCCGGTGAGCCTCGCCCTGTTGGGCTCGGGGCTGGTTGGCCTCGGCCTTGTCCGCCGGGCAAAGCGCAGCTAGCCCTGCAGCCTTCGCCTGGTCTAAACAACGGCGCCGCAAGGCGCCGTTGTTGTATCAAGGCCACATACACAGCCGCCTAGCGCCTTGTCAGCAGGGTGCGGCATCCCGCCGCTTGCAGGCAAACTGCGGGGGCAAAGGGTTATCTGTCATCAAGCGGCCGCGCCGGGCCGCCGCCCGAGCGCAGCATCAGCGTGCCCGGCGACGCCAGCCGGAACAACTCCGCCGGGCGGTGCGCCTCACCCGTGCGTCGGCGCCCGGTCGGCTCCACCAGCCGCTGCGCGTCCACCACCTGCCGGCGGAAGTTCGCCTTGTCCAATGCTTCCCCGGTGATGCGCTCATACAGCGTCCGCAGTTCCTGCAAGGTGAACTCCTCCGGCAGCAGGAAGCCCGGCAGGGACGAGTAGCTGCTTTTGTCCCGCAGCCGCCGCACCGCCTTGGCGGCGATGGCGCCGTGGTCGAAGGGCAGGGGCGGCAGCCGGTCCACCGGCACGATGTCCCGCAGCACCTCGCCGTGCAGGTGCCCTGACGGCACCAAGCCCAGGTAAGCCACCGCAAGCGACCAGCCGCGCGGGTCCCGGTGGCGGCCGGAGAAGGTGTAAAGCTGCTCCAGGTAAGACACATCCATGCCCAGCTTGTCGCGCGCCACACGCCGGGCCGTGGCCTCGGTGTCGTCGTCCTCGTCCACACGGACATAGCCGCCAGGGAGCGCCCGGGCGCCGGCGCAAGGCTCCCGGTCGCGGCGCGGCAGCAGCAGGCCCAGGCCGCCCTCCACCAGCGCGAACAATGCCACGTCCACGGTGGCGATGGGCTTGTCGTATTCCATGCCGTCTATTCGCATGTTTAGGTGCTATTGACTATAACTCAAGTTAGGTGCATATATACCTTATCAAAGGGAGGGCATCATGGGTTACGGACGCTTCACTTCGACGGATTGGGACAGCTTCACCGCGCACCGCACCGCCGGGCGCAGCCGGAACGACGTGTTCAGCCGCGGCCTTCGCGCCACGATGGACCCGCGGCTGCTAACGGCCGGAGTGCGGGAAAGCCGGGATTCACCGGACAACCCCGACAGCACCCCGGTGATCGTCGGCCTGGACGTGACCGGCAGCATGGGCATGATCGCCGAGGCCATCGCCCGCCGCGGCCTGCGGACCCTGTTCGAGTCCATCTACGACCGCCAGCCCGTCCCCGACCCGCACGTCATGTTCATGGGCGTCGGCGACGCGACCTGCGACCAGGCGCCGCTGCAGGTCAGCCAGTTCGAGGCCGACATACGCATCGCCGAACAGTTGGTGGACCTGTGGCTGGAGGGCGGCGGCGGCGGCAACAGCAGCGAAAGCTACACGCTGCCCTGGCTGTTCGCCGCCCTGCATACCGCAACGGACGCCTGGAGCAAGCGCGGCCGCAAGGGCTACCTGTTCACCATCGGCGACGAGGAGCCGCCAGAGGTGCTGACGGCACGGGAGCAGCGCCGGGTGCTCGGGCAGGGCCAGCGCGACCTCTACACCCCGGACGTGCTGCGGCTGGTGAGCCGGCAATGGGAGGTGTTCCACATCATCGTCGAGCAGGGCAGCCACTGCCAGTCCGGCGGCCTGGACCGGGTGGTCCGCAAGTGGACGGGATTGCTGGGCCAGCGGGCGCTGCGCCTGGTGGACTACACCCGCCTGCCGGAGGTGATCGTGTCCGCCATGCAGGTCAACGAAGGCCGCAACCTAGACGACGTGGCGGCAAGCTGGGGCGGCAGCACGGCGGACGTGGTCCGGCACGCGATGCGGCCTGACGCCCCGCCCGAGACCAGGCGGCCCGGTCTGCTGCGGCTGCTGGGCCGATGACCCGGCGGGCGCAGGCCGTCATCGGCGCATGCTGGGGCGACGAGGGCAAGGGACTGCTCACCGATGCCCTGGCGCGGCCGGACACGCTGGTGGTGCGCTTCAACGGCGGCGCGCAGGCCGGGCATACGGTGGTGTCGCCGGACGGGCGGCGGCACGTGTTCCATGGAGTCGGCAGCGGGACGTTCCGGGGTGCGGCCACCTTCCTGTCCCGCTTCCACGTCCACAACCCGCTGTTGTACGGGGAGGAGGTGGCGCAGCTCCGCCGCCTCGGCCTGGCGCCCCGGGTCATCGCGGACCCGCGCGGGATGGTCACGACGCCCTGGGACATGATGCTGAACCAGATGGCGGAGGAGGCACGCGGTGCGAGGCGGCACGGGTCCTGCGGCATGGGCCTGAACGAGACCGTGACGCGGACGGAGGCGGGGTTTGCGTTGACCGCCGGACAGCTTGGCGATGCCGCCGTGCTTCGAGACTTGCTGCACGGCATACGCGCGCGCTGGGTGCCGCAGCGGCTGGATGCGCTGGGGCTGCGGCCCGGCCCGGACTGGCTGGCGCGACTGGACGGCGCCGGCATATGGGACGCGTTCATGGACGCCGCGCAGGCGTTCGCGGCCGAGGTGCCGATGGCGGCAGATGCCATTGCGGCGCATTCCGGTCCCGTGCTGTTCGAGGGCGCGCAGGGCCTGCTCCTGGATGCGGAACACCGTTGGTTCCCGCACGTCACCCGCAGCCGCACAGGGTTGACGAACGTGGCGCTGCTGGCGCAGGAGGCCGGAATTGATGCGCTGGACGTGACCTACGTGACCCGCGCCTACGCGACCCGGCACGGCGCCGGGCCATTCCCGCGCGAGGTGGCGGCGTCGTATGCGGATGCGACCAACGTGCCGAACCCCTGGCAGGGCACGCTGCGGTTTGGCGAGCTGGACCTGGACCTGCTGCACGAGGCAGTGGCTGCGGACATGGCCGCCTCGCCGCTGCCGGTGGCGCACCGGCTGGCCGTCACGTGCGTGGATCAGGTAGGGGAGCGGGTCGCGTTCTGGCACAAGGATACGGCCCGTACGGCAACACCGGCGGTGATGCTGGACACCGCGCAGGCCCTGCTTGGCGGCGGGTTGATCGCCAGCTATGGGCCGATGCGGGAAACATTAGGGGTGAGCAGGCGGCAGGGCCGGCGTCAGCGGCAAGCGGCTTAAGGAGCGCATGTTGCTGCCGGAGAGAAAGAATCCATCGCAGCTTCGCCCAATGTCCGCGGACGGCTTCCGCGAATGCTCATCTGCCGGCAGCCCAGCGGCTGCGCCGTCCGAGGTTGGTTTGGCTGCTGCGTCCTCGTTAGCGTGCGGCGTCGAAACCGAGGAATCCGGCCTGCGGCACCGGGGTGCCCCCCTGGCCGGCGAACAGGCGGGGCGCCTGCAACGACGGCCCGGCGCCAGGACGTGCGGCGACGGCCTCGCGCTCGGCCCGTGTTTCCCG
>CAXTDP010000527.1:0-4472 GCA_964242295.1 uncultured Acetobacteraceae bacterium
CCTGCTCATCCATCCAGGTTGGGAAGAGCACCGACACCCTGAAAGGGGTGGGTCTAAGAGGTAAGTGTCTGTCCGTGATCATATATGGCTCCTCTTATTGGGTTCCGGGGCGGTGAAGCCAGGAACGGGCTGTTGATTTGCGCCATGCTTCCTGGATCACCGCCACCAGGGCCTGTTCCGTCGTCTTGCGCGGCTTGAGGACGGGCGGGACGTAGCTGCCCTGCCGCAGCTTCGGGATCAGGCCGCAAAACGGACTAACGGGCTGCAAGCTGCCCAGCCGCGTGTCGAGCGTCCGGTCGCGGTAGCCGTTGCGATACGTCGTGCGCTCGCTGGACCGCTCGTGCCGTCCAGCGCCCAGATCTCGCAACGCGAGAGCGTTGTTGACGCTGCGAGGGATCAGCCCGTCCACGTCCGTCTCCATCAGGAGCTGCACCACGGCCTCATCGAGGCAGCGCGGATGATGGACGAAGGTCGGCGTCCAATCGACGTGGTGGCCCAGCAAATAGGCTTTGCTGACCGCGATCGGATGCGTCGCGCATTCTTGCGCGCCTTCAGTCAGCCTCCGCAGGTGATCCGGCGCAGTGCGCGTGCAGCCGCGTGAAGCCCTGAACCTAGCTTGTCATATGGGACATCGCTCACGTTGCCGCTGGATAGTCGGCATATCCCGTTGCACCGCCAGTATACCAGGTGGCGATGTCATCAGGTGCCAGCGGCAGGTTTCCGGCGAAACGCCGCGGCAGATCCGGGTTCGAGATGAATGGCCGTCCAAACGAGATCGCGTCCGCTTCGCCCGAAGCCAAAGCAGCCTGCCCCTTTGCCGCGTTGTAGTCCGAGTTCAAGACAAACGGGCCGTTGAACGCCCGGCGCATGCGGGGCGCTACAGGCGGCCGTTCGGCCTTGCCGTTCGTGCCGCTGAAGCCGGGTTCGCGGACTTCCAGAAACGCGATCCCGAGATCGGACAGTGCAGCAGCGGCTGCCTCGAACAGCGGCTCGGGATGGCTGTCATTGACGCCCTGTCGCTCTTCGTTGGGCGAAAGCCGCACTGACGTCCGGTTAGCGCCGACAACGCCCACGACAGCCTCGGTCACCTCGCGTAGAAACCGGATGCGGTTCTCGACCGAGCCGCCATAGCCATCCGTGCGGAAGTTGGAGTTGTCGCGCAGGAACTGGTCAATGAGGTAACCGTTGGCGGCGTGGATCTGCACGCCGTCAAATCCGGCCTCCAGGGCGTTGGCCGCGGCAGTCCCGTAATCGATCAGAATGGCCTGGATTTCTGTGACCGACAGCGACTTGGCCTCGACATATGGCTGCTTGCCCTCGTAAGTGCGCGCCAGGCCCGGCATAGTCGTCGCAGACGCGGAGACCGGCTGCCCTCTTCCAGGAAGACTGGGGTGGACCACCCGTCCCATGTGCCAGAGCTGGGAGACGATGAGGCCACCCGCGGCATGAACCGCCGAAGTGATCAGCTTCCATGCCGCCACCTGCTCCTTGGTCCAAAGACCCGGGGCGTAAGGCCAGCCCAGACCCTGGGGACTGATGCCCGTGGCCTCGGACAGGATCAGACCTGCCCCGGCGCGCTGCCGGTAGTAGTCGATCATCATCGGCGTGGGCACATGATCCATCGTGCTGCGTGCCCGGGTCAGCGGCGCCATCAGGATCCGGTTGGGAGCGACAACAGCCCCGAGGCGGATCGGATCGAATAATGATGTCATCAACTTTCTCCTGTTCGACGGTTCTTCAGGCTGCCCTGTAGCGTTCTAACCAGTGGGCATAGGGAGCCGGAAGCGTCCATGCCGCTTCCTCGATCCGCAATTCCGTCACGGCGCGATAGGGCCAGCTCGGATTGGCCGGCGGCGGGCGCCTCAGTGGCACGAGGTCGGTCTTGTCATCAGCAATCAGGGCATCTGCCTGAGCTGGCACGCTGATGAACCAGCTTGTGGCGGCGGGCATGCCGGTCTCCCGGCGTATGCGTTGGGCGACAGGCACCATGAAAGCCGGTCCCCACGGGATTGTCGCCGCAGGCGTAGAGAAGCCGATGCCGACGCCAATAAAATCCAGACCGGCCGCCTTGAAGCGGCGCACCATTTCGGTGCCCTCCTCCAGGTCGTTCGATCCATCGGATTCGGCGACGCCGAAGCGGGCAGCCAAGGGCAGCGACGACGAGAGCGGCAGATCAGGCGGTTCAAGTCAGCCGGCCAGGCCCAACGCTTCTTGTCCGCCCACGACGGGATCAGCAACCTTTTCCACCTCCGCCGCCACCAAGTTCCAGCCGCCCAGTATCGAACCGCCCGGACCTAAGCCTTTCAGGTCTGGGCCGATGTCACCGGGGTCTCTGCTGGCGCATAACCACGGGCACGCCGTCCCTCGCCAATGCGACTTCAGCACGACAAGCTGGCGGTGCCCTTGGCCCCATCGTCCGCGGCGCATTCCGGGAATGCACGGCCGTGCCCAATGTCCGGGTGCAGGCCCAGGCCGTCGCGGAGGAGGTCGCCAGGGCCGTGCTGGAAGCCGTGACAGCGCAGCTTCCAACCCAGGCCAAAGCCACTGATTGCCTGGCAGGTTGATGAACCAGAACGCACGCAGCACTCCGCCGGGAAGGCTCCCTAAATCCAGGCGTGCACGGGCGGCTTGATGCCGTTCAGGGCGTGGTTGCCGATGGCGTGGAACTTCCAGCGCACCGGGTCATGCAGGGTGTGGACGCGCGCGTTGCGCCAGTGGCGGTCCAGCCCATACTCCGCCAGGGTCGAGCGCGTGCCGGCCAGCTCGAACAGCTTGTTCGTGGCCAGGATCGCCGCCTCCGTCGTCAGCACCTTGGCCTCGGCCACGGCAATGGAGGCGTCCGCCACGGCATCCGCCGTTTCGTCCTTCGTCGCCTCGTCAATGACCAGCCCCGCCCGGTGCAGCAGGGCGTCCGCGGCGTGCAGGCGCACCTGCAGGTCGCCGACCGCCGCGATAGTGTAGGGGTCGTCCGCCGCCCTGTCCTGCCCGCTGTCGGTCCAGGGGCGCGAGCGCGTACGGACGAACTCGATGGTGTCCGTGACGGCGCCGCGCGCGATCCCAAGGTCAATCGCGGCCTGCATGATTTGGGACACCGGGCCGTATAGCGTCGGCTTGGCAGATGCCGCATAGGCCGCGATCACGTGGCTGTCGGGCACGAACACGCCATCCAGCACGACGGTGCCGCTGGCGGTGGTGCGCTGGCCGAAGCTCGACCAGTCGTCCACCACCGTCAGGCCCGGCGCGTTGCGCAGCGCGACGGCACGCCGGGCCAGGCCGTCCTCGTCCAGCGCTTGCACGGGGACATAGTGCGCGAACAGCGCGCCGGTGCTGTACTGCTTCGTGCCGTCCAGCACCCAGCCGCCCGGCACGCGGCGCATCCGGGCGGCGATGTCGCGCGTCGTCTTGCCGCCGGACTCGGCCAGGGCGTTGCCGAACCGCGCGCCTTCCAGCGCCAGGCGGAAGAACAGCGCCGCCTTCGCCGGGTCCGGCTCGTAGCGCAGCAGGCGCACGAAGCCGTGGTGGTTCTGCGGGATCTGGCCCAGCGAGGGATCGGCGGCGGAGATGACCGCCGTCACCTCGGCCAGCGTCGCCGCGGACAGGTCGGGGCCGCCATGCTCCCGCGGCACCGTGATGCCGCCCAGGCCGGTGGCGGAGTACTGGTCCACCTCGGCATGGGGCAGGATGCGATCGCGGTCCCGCGCCGCGGCGCCAGGCAGGTAGGCGGCGGCCAGGCGGTGCGCGGCAGCGATTGCGTCCGCATCCCGTTCGGGGATCGGGACTGCAGGCAGGGCGCCCAGTGCGGGCAAGGCTGTGTCCATGACGGGTCTGGTCCTTCCTATGCAGGCACGTGCGCGCCGGGCACGGCCGCCGCGCTGAAGCGGTAAGCCGCCGCAGGGTGAGGCGGAGCCAGGCGCGGCCCAGCCCCGAACAGCTTATCCCGCAGCATCCCGGGGGCGTAGCGCCGCTTGTAGCGCCCACGCCGCTGCAGTTCCGGCACCAATAGGCGCGATACGTCGGCGAAGGTTTCGTGGGCGACGACGGAGGCCAGGTTGAACCCGTCCGCGCCGGTGGCGGCGATCCAGGCTTCCATCCCGTCCGCCACGTCCGCCGGCGTGCCGACCAAGACCGGGCCGATGCCGCCGATCGCGACGTGCGCGGCCACGTCGCGCACCGTCCAGCTCCGCGCCGGGTCGGCTCGGGTGATGTTCTCCATCGCGGTGCGGCCGGCGTCGTTCTCCACGTGCCGGATTGGCTCGTCCAGCGCGTAGGCGGACAGGTCCACCCCGGTCCAGCCGGACATCAGCGCCAGCGCGCCCTCATGGCTGGCATGGGCCTGGTACTCCGCGTGCTTGGCCCGTGCCGCGGCGTCCGTCTCGCCCAAAATGGCGGTCAGCATGGTGAACACGACCACCTGGCGGCCCTGCGCCGCCGCCAGCGCCCGGATGGCCGCGACGCGCGGGGCGACCGCCTGC
>CAXTDP010000528.1:0-4461 GCA_964242295.1 uncultured Acetobacteraceae bacterium
GTCATGAGTGGACGGGGTGGCGGCCGCTGCGCTGCAGGCAAAGTCAGATACTGTTAATCGTGCTCGCCAAGGGTGGCGGCGACAAAGGATGGTGCCTGAAAACGGCGCGGACCGATCTGCTGAGCGGAGTTGAAACATCCAGTATCCGTCGGTCTCTATGCGGCCACCGCGACCGAAGATGGAGCGCAGCCCGCCGGCCGACAATGCAGCGCCCCATTTCCTCCCCATGATGGTGCGCGCCCCGCGCGCGGTTGATCTGCTGAGGAAATAGGGCCTGAGCGTCACCCCAAGTAGCGGTTAAACGCCTGATATCCTTGCCATGATGGTGCGCGCCCCGCGCGCGGTTGATCTGGTGGCGAATTCGCCGGCCCTGCTGGCAGGCCAACCTCCGCGCCCTTGGCCAGACCGAATTTCGCGGTGGACGCGGACTGAGCGGACCGTTTTGCCCGTGAACAAACTGACAACTCTGAATTTGCCACCAATATCACTTTGCGTGGAGGCAGGAGGTCGCCTGGAACGGGTAAGTCGTTGAAGGCCTGAGCGGAATTCACATCGGCTGTCTTCGGCCAGCGTGTCATTTACGGCCAGGTAAGCAAGTCCTGATTCAAATTTGGATCAGTCGCTTGGCAAGTGACACTGGGGGAATGGCTCCACGCAAAGTGATATTGGTGGCGAATTCGCTGGCCCTGCCGGCACGCCATCCTCCGCGCCCCTGGCCGGTTCGAATTTCTCGGCGGACGCGGACGGGGCGGACCGTCTTACCCGTGAACAAATGGACAACTCCGAATTCGCCACCAATATCAAAGTGCGGGAGAGCCGAATTCTCCCAGGCACCTCTACGGCGGCTGGCCGGTCGGTGCTCATGCGCATCCTGTCGTGTTCGGGGACGCGGTGAACAGGTATAGGGCCCGAAGTAGTCCCGTCCGCACCTCTACTTCGGGCTCCGGCTGGTGCGCCAGGATCAGGATGCTCTTGCCGGCCAGTATCAGCTTGATCGCCTCAATTATCAGGTCTGGCGGGATAGCTTCTGATGTGGCGCCGTTTGCCAGTAGCCACACGCGAGCTGTGGGCGCCAAGTCCCGCTTCAAGATTATGGAACGGTGCGGGCAGCTGTTGATCTGCTCTGGCGCTAGGTCGGGCACAGTAGGGTCCAGGCTCTTGCCGTCACCGTCGTAGATCGTGCCGGGGAAGCTGCTCATTCGGAGCCTGCTGGTTCCCGCATCCGCACCCCTGGCGTGTCGCCGTCAATGAACTTAATGCCGGCCTTCTCCAAGGTCGCACGGATGGCAGCCGCGGCATCAAGCCGCGCCTTCCAGTTGCGACCCCTCATGCGCACAACTGTTCCGGTTTGTTCAAACATCCTTAGGATTTGTCATAAAATAACCGCACTTACTTTCCGTTGAATATTGCGCAGGATCAACGGGATGCATTTAATTGTTAGTTCACTTATTTTATGACGCGCACTTACCGCATGGATGGACATGCCACTGTAGGCAGCCAACCGTTCTATGCTCCAGCCGAGCAGGACCCGAGCAGCCTTGACCTGATCCGGTGTCATTGGCTTGGCTTCCGCAGTCGCACCCCCGGCGCGTCTCCACCGGTAAATTCGATGCCGGCCTCTTCGAAGGTGGCGCGGATGGCAGCGACGGGATCAGTTAGGTTCGGTCGTCGTTGCATAATCGTAACTCGCCCAGTCTGCTCAAATGTTTTCACCACAGACAGGGACGTGTCACTGCGAAGGCCTAGCTGCATCCTGCTCCAGCCTAGCAGCGCCCGAGCAGCCTTCATCTGATTCGGCGTCACTGGTCCGACTTCCGTAGCCGCACGCCTGGCACTTGCCCGTTGGTAAACTCAACCCCGGCTGCCTCCAGGGTCGCACGGATAGCTGCAACCGGATCAGAGGGTTTTGCCCGGCCTTTGCCGTTCAACGGCACGACACGTCCGGTCTGCTCAAACGTTCTCACCGCATAGAGGGACGTGTCGCTGAGTGCGCTCAATCGTGGGACGCTCCAGCCTAGCAGCTTTCGGGCGGCCTTGGCTTGATCCGGCGTCACTGGTCCGGCT
This sequence comes from uncultured Acetobacteraceae bacterium, assembly GCA_964242295.1. Taxonomy (GTDB): domain Bacteria; phylum Pseudomonadota; class Alphaproteobacteria; order Acetobacterales; family Acetobacteraceae; genus DASWOJ01. The sequence goes on from CAXTDP010000528.1 coordinate 2,065, forward strand.
TCCGCATCCGCACTCCAACGCCCCCGCCGTTTTCTGGAATGAACTCGACGCCGCCTGCCTCCAAGGCGCGGCGTATTGCCTCAAGATTTGCCTCTGTGATGGACGGCTTGCCTTCAACGCTCTCTGCCCGCGTGACCGTGAGCCGTCCCAGCTTGGCCTGCTTTGCTAGTTCTTCTGCAGACCAGCGGAGGAAGCCTCGCGCAGCTCGTATCTGACCGCCAGTGATGAACAATATGCTTATCCTGATACATATAGTTGACACCATGGTCGGGTGTAAGCATTATGTATCACACAGAGCGAACGGCTCCAAATGATACGAAGCCGCCATGCGCTACCATGACGCCAATACCCTCCGTAGCATCCCCACGTTCCGCCCGGTCGGCATGGTGTTCGGCCCGTCCGCTACGGATCGCTTGATCGGCAACCTGCGCGTCGCCCTCGATGGCCGTCCAGGCTACGCCAGGACGTATGCCGCCGCCTGCGCCAAGCTGGGCCAGGCGAACCGGACCAAGCCGCAGTGGCGTCGCTCCAACCAGGCGGACGCGCTGCGCTACCTCAACGCGGTGTGCGCCGCCATCCGGGCGAACGCCAAGGCCATTGCTGCAGCCCGCGCCGGGCTGCTCGCCGCCGGCATGACGATGGACGCCATCAATGCCGCATGCCCCGCCTGGGAGGTGTAGGCTGTGGTGATCGTTTCTAGCCCGGTGCATGTGCTGCCTTACACCTCCTGCCATGTTTTGCGCCGCGTGCTGGTGCGCCTTCCCGCCACAGTCCCCGGTCAGGAATGGACCACCCGCGCCTGCGATATCCCGCTGTTTTCGGATGCTGAGCCCACGTCCGGTGTGTGCAGGTCGTGCGCCTCGGGCTGGTCGCATCCGGAGGACCGCCCGCTAAGGCCTGTGTTTGATGCTAACGCGCACGCCCGGTTCAGCCTGCGGCACTGGCAGGTCATGCAGCTAAACCACGTCCAATTTGAGGCTCATAGTCGGAGCTTTTGGGGAGACGGCGGTCGTCTCCGTCCACCTAAACCCAGGAGAGGCTACGGTTCTCAAACTGGACGTGGTTTAGACAGCGTAGATGTCCTCAACAAGGATCGTGATATCCGGTGGGACGAGCCTGATCTCGCCGGTCGTGACGGTCTGCGTGTCGATCGTGCCGTCGTCGTCGCGGCGATGACGGGCGATCTGCTGTTTGTCGGCCCAGACGATAAGGTAGTGGCGCAACGAGGGCAGACGGAAATACTCCTGCAGCTTCCAGGCCCGGTCGGTCGCGCTGGTGCTGGGCGACAGCACTTCGACAATGATGACCGGATCCGGCACCGCGATCGCGTCGTCCGGCAGCTTGGCGCCGCAATGCACCACAGCGTCAGGCTGATAGTCGCTGTCGCCGACCTCGACCGTGGTCCCATCGGCGTAAACGTGGCAGGACAGCCCGGCGGCTTGCACGGCACGACGCAGCGTGAGCCAAGCCAAGACCTTCCGATCGTTGTGCCCGAGCCGCTCGGGCGCCATGGCCACAACCACACCGTTGACGCGCTCGTAGCGGCCAGGCGGTTGCTGTTCTGCCCAGGCACGATAGTCCTCGCGGCTCATCCGGGATACAGGCCCGTAGGCTAAAGTGTTATGGGCGGTCATGCCGCGAGTACCTTCCAGAACAGGCCAGTCATGCCGCCGGATACCATAACGGTCTGAATGATGGTGGTGCGGACCAACCACTTCAGCAAGCGCTTTGTTTCAAACCCCGTAGCAGCAGGCCGAAGCCAACGACGCGGAGGCTGCAAATCGCGTCCAGCGTCTGGCCCATACCTGGTCGTGCCAAATCTCTGGCACTGTGCAAATTGTCGCTCCACCACCGATCATCCGCCCCTCCAACGTCAGGCGAAGTCCTTTCCGGCGTGGTCCTCGAACAGCTTGCCGAGCGCCAGCGTGGTGCAGGGATCAGGGGCACGGGCGCACTGATCCCAACTCCGCCTGAGGTCAGGCGACGCGGACGTGACTTTGGCGTCTCAGCTCCTGCATGCGGTTGAGCGCGTGGAAGGCGACCGCCGCCTCGGTCGCCCGGCGCTCGTCCGTATGCGCACGCAACTCGTCGCCAATCACCTGCTTCCACCGGTTCACCGTGGCTTCGACCCGGGCTCGCCTGTTGTATCCGCACGCGCCCTGCCAGGACATACGCCCGTGCCGGGCAATATGCTGGAGGTGGCCGTCCCGCTGTGTCGGTGCGCTCTCAGCCGTGTCGCTGGACACGACATTCGCGCGCGGCGGGACGACAACGGCCGCGTCAGGATGACGCTCGGCAATCCCAGCGTAGACGCGATCTTGTTCGTACGCGCCGTCAGCGGTAAACGACGCCACGGATCCGGCAATCTGGTCGAGCAAAGGACCGGCTTGCGACGTG
>CAXTDP010000529.1:0-4081 GCA_964242295.1 uncultured Acetobacteraceae bacterium
CGGCGCTGCTGGCCGCCGGTGCCGGGGTGGTGCGCTGGGGCGTCACCGCCGTCACGGCCGCGGTTCCCGCGATGGCGCTGGTGGAGCCGTTGCACGGCCTGACCTTCGCGCTGCTGCACCTGGCCTGCATGGGGATGCTGGCCGCCATCGTCCCGCCACCCCTGGCCGCGACGGCGCAGGCCGTTTACGGCACCGTCGCGATCGGCGCCATGTCGGCGCTGCTGACGCTGGTATCCGGTCCGCTGTATGGATGGTTCGGGGCCAGCACCTTCTGGGTTATGGCCGCCTTGTGTGCGTTGGCAGTGCCGGTAGCGGCCGGACTGCGTGTGCCTGCGCGGGCACCCGCGGCCCTGACCCCCGGTTGATACCGGTCGGGTCCGGGACCTTGGCGGCGGCCGGAATGTCGTGTGAGATGCCGCGAGCCAAGGTGCGGACCGGTGAACGGCATCAGCCGGGCCGCTGTGCGGCGGTCACCGCCGATGCCGCATGACGGAGCAGCCACATGAACGCCACCCTCGCAGCAGCGGCACTGGCCTTGCTCGCCGCCGTCCCCGCCCGCGCTGAGCCGCCCCGCGTCGTCAACCCTGGCACCCCCGGGCCTGACTGCACGTTCCACGTCAACTACGACCGCAACGCCGATCTGCCGGGCTACCGGTCCGGCGCGCTGTGCATCCCATTCATGCCGGTGAACCAGTTGATCCCCGAGGGGCAGGGGCCTGAGTTCTACATCGCCGGGTTCAGCGACGCCGCGATCCGCAGCCGCTGGCCGGTCTGCGCTGCCGACCCGGCGTGCCATGCCGCGGCGCTCGCAGGCGCCAAGCCGTTCATCTCCTACGAGCCGCGCCTGACCGGCCGCCTCGACCCCGGTGCCGCGGTGGACCCCGAGGCCGACCTGGACCTGCACACCATTCGCCGTCCCGGCTATTTCGCTGCCCCGGCCTACAATGAGCCGATCGCCCGTGCCGAGGGCCGCGCCTACACCGTGGAGTTCACCGTGCCGCGTGACAGCTACGAGCGCCGGCTCCTGCATAAGGAGGGCACGATCAAGCTGCGGGGCTGGTATCTGGAGGGAGCCGGCGTCGCCGATGGCGTGGGGCCACGCCGCCGCGCCCTGGTCATCATGAACAACGGCGGCGGCAGCGAGTTGACCGCCATTGACGATCCCCGGTCCGTAGCCGCCCAGGCCGATGCCAACGGGCGCTACACTCTGAACAAGCAGCCGGATGCGCTGTCCGAGCAGTTCGGGATGCGCCACTGGCGCGGCTTCGCCGCCGCCCTGAACGAGGCGGGGTTCGACGTGCTGGTGACGGACCGGCGCGGCAACGGCATCTCCGGCGGCGTGGCCGGCTTCAACACCGCCGAGCAGGCCCGCGACATGTTCCGCGAACTGGACCAGATGGAGTCCGGGGACGGCCTGCGCCTGCTCACTCCGGCCGGACAGGTGCTGGCGGGTCATGACGCGGCTGGCCGCCTGATGGCCGGGATGAAAGCGACGGAAATCCCGGTCGTGCTCGCCGGCTACTCGCGCGGGTCGTATACGACGGCCTGGGCGATGCACAAAAACTTCGTCGAGGATTGCGACCGGGACGTGCCCGACGGCGGCTGCCGCCCGGCGCTGGCGCGTCCGAACATCAAGGGGGCGATCCTGTATGGCCCGAACTCGGGCGGCCTGGGCTACCGTGTGGCCGGGCACGACATGGTCGAGGCGGCACTGCGCCTTGAATACAACACCACCTATTACCCGGACTCCGACGTGTTCGCCAACATCGGCAAGTGGCCGGCATTGATGATCGTCAAGGGCACCTGGGACTATGTCGAGGGCTTGGAAGGATCGCTGGAGGCTTACCGGCGAGCGCGGGAGCCGAAGGAGATCTTCGTGTTCCGCGGCCCGCACCCTTTGGCGACGCAAAGCCCTGACAACATGCGCCTCGTCGGGCAGCGGATGGCAGCCTTTGCGACGGCAGCCGTGCTGGGCCAGCCCGCCGTGCCCGGCGCCCACGCGCCGGCGGACCTGCGGGACCTCGTCCTGTCCAGCCCCAACTTCTGGGAACGCACCACCGCCCCGGTCAAGGCGTCAAGCGAGTAGGCGCCCCCGCTTCAACCGACCCTGCCTCAATCGCCCCCGCCTCAGCCGCCGTTGATCGTCAGGATCGTGCCGGACGTGTAGCCCGAGCGCGGGCTGGCCAGGAAGGCGACCGCCGCGGCGATCTCCTCTGGCTGCGCGGGACGGCCGAACGCCATGTTGCGCGTCAGCTCCTGCCAACGCCCGGCATCGCCCAGCTCCCGCTCCGCACGGGCGCGCAGCAGCATCATCAGCCGGTCGGTCGCGACCGGACCAGGATTGATCCCGACCACCCGCATGCCGTCGGCTGGCGCCGCCCGGCCCAGGGCGCGGGTGAAGGCCATCAAGGACGCGTTACCTGCAGATCCCGCGATGTAGTTGGGGTCGAACTGCTCCCCGGCCGCGCCGATGACGTTCACCACGACGCCGCCACGCGTCTTCAGCGCGGGATACATCGCCCGGGTCAAGCTGATGAAGCCGAACACCTTGAGGTCCCAGGCCGCGCGCCACGTTGCGTCGTCCACCGCAAGCAAGCTGCCCGGCGGAATCGCGCCGGCGTTGTTGACCAGCACGTCAACCTCCCCCGCGACGCCTGCCACGCGCTCCACCTCGGCCTGCTGGCTGAGGTCGGCGGCCAACGTCTCGATACGCACTTGATGGCGCGCGCGCAGCCCGGCGGCCGTGGTCTCCAGCACTGCCCCGTCACGTGCGACCAGCAGCAGGTCGCAGCCTTCCTCGGCCAAGGTCTGTGCCGACGCCGCGCCGATCCCCTTGGAGCCGCCGGTGATGAGGATGCGCTTGCCGGAAAGGTGCAGGTCCATGAGGGTGCTATCCACGTACCCTGCCGGCGCTGTCAACTGCCGGGACCATGAGTTGGCAGACCGGCGAGGCAATGGAAGAGCGGCCTCAGTTGATCTTCCACCCCTCGGTCCCGTGCCGGGTGAAATGGCAGGTCATCACCCGCCCGTCCTGTTTCTGCAGCGCCCGGATCACGTCCATCCGCCGCTCCGGCGGGACCAGCAAGGTCACGAAGCCGCCGCCGCCCGCGCCGGACACCTTGCCCGCACGCGCACCGGCGTCCAGGGCGGTTTGCACGACGCTGTCAATGTGTCCGGTGGTCACGTTGGCTGCCAGGCGCTTCTTGCTGTCCCAGGTGCGCCGCATGCAGGCGGCGAAGCGATCGAAGTCGCCCCGCAGCAGGCACTCCTTCATCACGAAGGCATCCTGCTTGATGGCGTGCATCGCATCGAGCGTCGTGCTGCTGTGCCGGGTCAGGTTGTCCGTCTGCTCCTGGATGATTCGCGCCGAGGACCGCGACACCCCGCTGTCGAATAGCACGAGCGAGGTTTCCATCTCCGAGATGATCCAGTTCTTCACCCGCAGCGGGTTCACGATCACCCGGTCCTGCGGGTGGAACTCCATGAAGTTCACCCCGCCGAACGTCGCGGCATACTGGTCCTGCCGGCCGCCGCCGAGACCTGCGTCAATCCGCTCGATCTCGAAGGCCAGGTGGGCGATCTCGTACTCGCCCAGCGGCAGGTTCAGCCACTCGACGAACGCCTTCACTAGGGACACCACCATCGTCGAGGACGTGCCCAGCCCCGACCCCGGCGGCGCGTCGCAGAAGGTGGTCACGGCGCAGGGCAGGGGGCGCCCGCCGTTGAAGTCCCGCACGATGCGCCGGTAAACCGCCCGGTGTAGCACCAGCGGGCAGCCCTCCATCCCGTCATCGGCCGGACCGTCCCACTCCTGCCGGAGGTCCGTGGCTGCGAAGCGGACCCGGCCGTCGTCGGCCGGGACGATGATGGTGTAGGCATACAGGTCCACCGTGACGTTCAGCACGGCGCCGCCATGCTCGTCGCAGTACGGCGACACGTCGGTGCCGCCGCCGGCCAGGCCCAGCCGCAGCGGCGCGCGGGAGCGGACGATCATGCCTGTGCCAGCGCCGGCGCGAATAGCGGGTCGAACCCGCGCAGCCGCCCGGCCCAACTGTAATCCTGCAGCACGCGGTCCCGCGCA
>CAXTDP010000529.1:4091-4453 GCA_964242295.1 uncultured Acetobacteraceae bacterium
CCAGCCGAACACGACCGGGGAGACGATGGCGGCGAAGGCGGAGCCGCAGTTCATCAACCCGCTCGACGTGCCGGCAAGCTGCGGCGCACCGGATGCAACGTCGAGCACTTGATGGTCGGGGGTGATGTGGTCCGCGAGGTCGGCAAAGACCGGACTGTTGTGGCCGACGATCACGGTCTGCCCATGCTGCAAGGCTTCGGCCATGGAGTTGACCAGCAGGCTTCCGACATGCGGCAACGCCGTCAGGATGAACTGCCGGTTCCGGCCCATGATGTCCTCATAGGCGAAGTTCGGGTCGAAGATGCGCAGATCATACCCCTTACCGATCAGGCGCTCAGCCAATTCCACGAGCGCGCTGTCAC
>CAXTDP010000530.1:0-4450 GCA_964242295.1 uncultured Acetobacteraceae bacterium
TGGCGCCGGTGCAGAACATGCTGGTGGCAGACCGCGCCGGGATCGCCCAGTTCACCACCGGGCGGGTGCCGGTGCGTGCTTCGGGCGACGGCAGCGTGCCGGTGTCCGGCGCCGACGGCGCGCATGACTGGACCGGTTTTGCCGGCGGCGATGCCTTGCCGCATCAGGCCGCGCCGCCCAGCGGACATCTGGTGAACGCCAATGAGCGCGTCGCCCCGCCAGATTTCCCGGTGTTCATGGGCCGCGACTGGTATGGCGACTGGCGTGCCCGGCGCATCCGGGCTTTGCTCGACGCAACCCCCCGGCACGATGCCGCGAACTTTGCCGCCATGCAGGTGGACCCGGTCAGCGCGTTCGCCCAGGCGGTCCTGCCCCGGCTGCTCGCCACCGCTCCAGCCGACGAGGTATCTGCGCGGGCCTTGGCGCTGCTGCCGGGTTGGGACGGAGCAATGCGCATGGACCTGCCGCAGCCGCTGCTGTTCAACGAGTGGATGCGCGCGTTCGAGGCTTCGCTGCTGAACCGCGCCGGGGTGCCGGCAGGGATTGCCGGCGCAGGTTACGACGTCGTGGCTTATGCACTGTCCCCGGGCGGCGCCTGGTGGTGCCGCGGCGATTGCGGCCCGCAGCTCACGCAGTCGCTTGCCGATGCCGTGGCAGGTCTGACGGCACGCCGCGGTGCCGCACCGGAGAGTTGGCGTTGGGGCGCCGAGCACCGCGCCGTCTTCCCGCATCCGTTGCTGAGCCAAATCCCCCTGCTGTCGCGGCTCGCGACCTGGTCCATCGAGCAGCCCGGCGACGATACGACGGTTTACCGGGGCGGCACCCGGTCCAACACCTGGCTGTCGGTGCATGGCGCGGGCTACCGGGGCGTTTATGACCTGGCCGACCTGGACCGCAGCCTGTTCACGATGACGCCGGGTGAGTCCGGCCATCCCCTGCGCCGCACCGCGGCGTCGCTGATGCGGCGTTGGCGGGACGGCATCGGGCTGCGCCTTGGACCGCAGACCAGTCCCGCTGACGAAACCTTACATCTCACACCGGCAGCATTCCGTTGACCGCGGACCCTGCTTCCCCGAACATAGGGCTGGGGACTTCCGCACGCATGTCATACAAGCCGCCGCGCCGACCGCAGTTCTTCTATACGACGGCCCCGCTCCCCTGCCCTTACGTCGCCGGGCGGACCGAGCGCAAGGTCGTCACCGAGATCACCGGCCCCGAGGCCGAAAGCTTGCACGACCGCCTGTCCCGCGCCGGATTCCGGCGCAGCCACAACATCGCCTATGCCCCAGTCTGCCCGTCCTGCCAGGCCTGCGTTCCCATCCGCATTCCCGTGGACACCTTCCTGCCCGACCGCGGCCTGCGCCGCATCACCCGTGCGAATGCCGGGGTCGAGGGCCACGACGTCCCCGCCCGTGCCACGGCCGAGCAGTTCCAGCTGTTCCAGCGCTACCAGCAGGCCCGGCACGGCGACGGCGACATGGCGACCATGAGCTTCTACGACTACCGCGCCATGATCGAGGACACGCCGATCGAGACCGGCATCACCGAGTTCCGCGATCCCTCGGGCCGCCTCATCAGCGCGTGCCTCACGGACCGGCTGGGCGACGGGCTGTCCGCCGTTTACAGCTTCTTCGCGCCGGAGCTGGAGCGGCAGTCCCTCGGCACCTACGCCATACTATGGATGCTGGAGCGAGCGAAGGCGCTGCGGCTGCCTTATGTTTACCTGGGCTACTGGGTGCCGGAAAGCCGCAAGATGGCCTACAAGGCACGGTTCCGGCCCAGCGAAATCCTGGTCGGCGGCACCTGGCGCACCCTGACCGACGGTGAGGCTGGCCTGTCCGATCCGGTCGGCCCGGCGCTGGTGCACGAGACCGCGGGCTGACGCCGTCCGGTGCCATATCCTCGCATCTGGTCCTGCGGTGGCGCCCGGCCTAGAACACGCTCCCATGTTGGAGCAGCATGCCCGCCCGGCCCTCGACCCCACGTTCTCAGTCGTCGTGCCGGCCTATAACGAGGCCGGCAGCCTGCCTACGCTAATGGCCCGGCTGGTGCCGGTGATGGACGGGATGGGGGAAGCCTGGGAGGCCGTCCTGGTCAACGACGGCAGCACCGATGCGACCCTGGACGCGATGCAGCGGTTGCGCGCCGCAGACCCGCGCATCGCCATTGTCAACCTGTCCCGCAACTTCGGCAAGGAGGCGGCGACGACCGCCGGCCTGGACCATGCCCGGGGCGACGCCGTGATCCTGCTGGACGCCGACCTGCAGGACCCGCCCGAGCTGATCCCCGAGCTGGTGGCCGCCTGGCGCCGTGGCTTCGACACCGTTTATGCCCAGCGGCGGGAACGGGGAGGAGACACCTGGCTGAAGCGCACCACGGCGTCGGCGTTCTACCGGGTGATGGCGCAGACCGGCCCGGTGCAGGTCCCGCGGGACACCGGGGACTTCCGGCTCATGAGCCGCCGGGTCGTCGAGGCGCTGGGCGGGCTGCGGGAGCGGCACCGCTTCATGAAGGGCCTGTTCGCCTGGGTCGGCTACCCCAGCACCGCCGTCCCCTACGACCGGTCGCCGCGCCATGCCGGCAGCAGCGCCTGGAGCTACTGGAAGCTGTGGAACCTGGCGCTGGAGGGGATCACCGGCTTCACCACCGCGCCCCTGCGCATGGCGACCTATTTCGGCCTGCTGATCGGCGCCGGCGCCGCGCTGTACCTGACGGTCATCGTCGTCCGCACGCTGCTGTTCGGCAACGAGGTGCCGGGCTACCCGAGTCTGCTGGCGGTGATCCTGCTGCTGGGCGGCACGCAGCTCCTGACCCTTGGCATCATCGGCGAATACCTGGCGCGGGTGTTCAACGAGGTGAAGCGGCGGCCGCTTTATCTGACCGAGCGCTTCGAGCCGAGCGGCGGCGATGACGGCCGTCAAGGCGACGGATAGATGAAATCCGGCGGGCCGTCGTGCGGCGGGCAGGCCGGGATGAATTGGCCGTTCAGCAGCCGGGACTTGGCCTCCTGCCAGGGTTGGCAGACATGCACGACCTGCTTGCCGAAGAACCGGCCGAGTTCGCGGATCATCTCCGGTGTTTCCGGTCCGGCGCCGAGGCCCGCCGGATAGGTCCCGACCGGCTCGAACGTGCCGCGGACCAGCATGTCGCCGCGTTCGGGGGACAGGTAGAACTCCATCTCCCTGGTTCCAGCCTGGGTGCCGGACCGCCATGTGCGGGCGCCTCCCTTCTGCGACAGGGTCAGCACGTCATAGCCCTGCAGCAGCCCCTCGACCCGGCCTAGCACTGGCAACAGCGACAGGCTGAGCAGGACCGGCGCCAGCCACGGGCGGCGGTCCAGCCATCGCCCCGGCGCCGGCCATCGCCCAAGCATCCAGCCCGCGCCCACCACCAGCAGCAGGTCCAGCAGCCAGTAGCGGGTGGTGGCCTGGCGCTCGCAGCACAGTGCGCCGTAGTGGTAGTAGGCGGCGAGTATCGAAAAGGCCGCCGCCGCCGCAAACGATGCCGCCAGCACGGCCCGTTGCCGTCCCAACGCGGCACGGACGCCACACGCGCCGCGCCAAAGCCCGGCCAATCCGGCAGCCAGGGCCAGCTTGGCGGCAAGTGCGCCGAGAACGGCCGCCGGGGTCCTGTCGCCGTCCGCGCCGACGAGGTCCAGCGCGAACTGCCATGCCGTAAGCCCCAGGGATGGCAGCAGCCGCCCGGTATAGGGCTGCGTATCGGCGCCCAGCTCGACGACGTTGGCGCGGGACCGCACGATGGCGAGCAGGACCATGATGCCCAACAGTCCCGGCACCAGCCACCATGCGCCGTCACGCAGCAACCCGGCGCCGCGTTGGCCGGCCGGCCGGGTGGCTGCCTCGGCCAGTGCTGCCACGGCGAAGCCCACGGCCAAGGCTGCGCCGACCTCGCTGGCGCCGGCTGCGACGAGCAGGGCGGCGCAGCATCCGCCGCGTGCCAAGGCGTCCGCCGGGCGGGACAGCAGGATCAGCAGCACCGTGGCCGCCCCCGCGACCGGCAGGTAGGCGGCAGCGGCCATGGGCCAGTAGAAGACCTCCGTCACCTCGTTGGTGGCGAGCACGAAGGCGAAGGGCACCACCGCCAACGCGCACGCGGCCGGAAGCCGCACATGGGAGCGCGGCAGCGCCGTCCAGGCCGCCAGCCCGGCCACCGCCATGGTCCCGGCCCACAGCAGGAGCAGGAACGGCACGACCAGCGGGCGGCCCGATCCGCTCACCGCAACGCCATACAGGAACAGCACGCCCTCGGAGAACGGCCGCGGCGAATAGCCCAGCCGGGCGGCAAGGGTGCTCCAGCCTCCGGCGCGCTGGTTGGCGAACAGCGTATATTCGTCGGTCTGCCACCGCGCGAGGCCAAGCTGTCCCGCGTAGGCGGCGATGCAAAGCACCGCCACCGCCGCCGGCAGTGCTGGCGACGCGGCCGCGGCCCG
>CAXTDP010000531.1:0-4429 GCA_964242295.1 uncultured Acetobacteraceae bacterium
GAACTCGCCCAGGTCCATCATCGCCACCGCGTCGACGATCAGGTGGACGATGTCGCCCTCGGGCAGCCAGTCCATCATGTCGGCCGGAAGCAGGAAGGCCTGACGTCGTTCCGGTTCACGAAAATGATGCGCCATCACTCAGCCCGTGTCGTGGAAACAGCGATCGAATCGTGCTTCGGCAGAGCCGTCAACACCGAAACGCACAAGAACTATCATCGCGACGTTCTCAAAGGCGATTGTGCAACAGGCTCCAAAGCTGACAAAAATCAACGGGCCATCGCTCTTGCTGATGGGGTAACCGGGACACGACCATTGGAGCGAGAACATGTCACCAGCACCCGTGCCCACCGATGAGAACGCGCGCCTGGCGGCCCTGATCGCGCTCGACATCATTGGCACGGAGCGCACGGCTGAGTTCGATGTCTTCCCTACACTGGCGAGAAGCCTGTTCTCGACCCCGATCGCCGCCATCTCACTAATCGACGAGGATCGGCAATGGTTCAAGGCCAGCGTTGGCCTGGACGTATCGGAGACCCCAAGGGACACGTCGTTTTGTGCGCACGCGATCTTGAGCCCGACAGAAGTGCTGTGCGTCCCAGACGCGACCAAGGACCCTCGCTTTGCCGACAACCCGCTTGTGACAGGTGAGTTCGGTCTGCGCTTCTATGCTGGTGTGCCGATTGACGGCCCGAGCGGTCATCCCTTGGGAGCACTGTGCGTCATCGACCGCAAACCCCGCGAGGTCAGCAAGGAGGTGCTGGAGCAGCTCCAGCATTTGGCCGTCGGTGTCGGCAGCGCCCTGAAGCTGCATGCCTCGGTCCACGAGCTGCGCAAGCTGGCGGTGACCGACCCGCTGACTGGGCTTGAGAACCGGGCAGGGTTCAACCAGCGGCTGCGTGCTGCTTTGGCCCGACGCAAGAACACGCCTGCGCCGTGCATCGGACTGCTATTTCTTGACCTGGATGGCTTTAAGGCCATCAACGACCTGTTCGGGCATGCAGGCGGAGATGAAGCGTTGCAGGAGGTGGCACGACGGCTGCGTTCTGCGACCCGTGCGCGCGACGCCCTCAGCCGGTTCGGCGGGGACAAGTTCTGCGTCCTGGTCGAGGAGGTGCGGGACCCCGCTGACCTACATGCACTCGGCGCCCGCATCCATGCAGAGTTGGCCAAACCTTTTCTCATCGAGCAGCAATCCGTGCCGCTCGGTACTTCGATCGGCATCGCCATTTGCACTGCTGGTGCAAGCGATCCTGAAACCCTGGTCCGCAAGGCGGATGCAGCTTTATACGATGCAAAACGGGCCGGGCGCGGGACCACACGGTTTGCTGCTGCATTGAAGGCCCGCGATGCACCGGTGTCGACCGGGCGCAACGTGATGACGGCGTTGCTGCGCAATGCATTGCTGCCGCCTGGGCACGAGCCGTTCACTCTTGCAGTTCAGCCCATCTTCCTAGGCCGAACTGGCCAGCTTGCCGGGTTTGAGGCGCTGGTGCGCTGGCCCGATCCGGACGGGGGTGTCAGGCAGCCGTCCGAGTTCATCCCCATGGCCGAGGCGACCGGACTGGTGGTGCAGCTCGACCGTTGGGTGCTGGATCGAGCCTGCGGTCTTGCCGCGAACTGGCCCAGCCACCTGCAGATCTCCTCCAACCTGTCGGCGGCGAACTTTCTTGCGGGCAACTTGGCGGAGGATGTGCAGGCGACTCTGGAGCGGCACGGAGTGGCGCCGGGCCGCCTGAAGCTGGAGATTACCGAAACCGTGCTGCTGTGCGACCCGACCCGTGTGCGCAACATCGTAGCGGCGTTGCGGGAACTGGGCGTGCACGTCATCCTCGACGACTTCGGGGTCGGGCATGCCTCCCTCGCTTACCTGCGGGACTATGCGTTCGACGGATTGAAGATCGACCGTAGCTTCACGGCTGGCATTGAGACCGATCCACGCAGTCGCGCGTTCGTGCGCGCGATCGTTGAAATGGCGCGTGCGCTCGGCATCGGGGCAACCGCGGAAGGGGTCGAAACGGAGGGCCAGCTTCAGATGCTGCGCAGCAAGGGGATCGAGACTGTCCAGGGCTACTTGCTAGGCCGCCCGATGACACCCGATGCAGCGATAAGTCTGATCCAGAAGCAGCCAGAGTGACCCTTCTGCACGCACCCGTCCAATGACGTCCGATACTGGTACTGCGTTGGAAACATCGACCTGCCCTGGCTCTGGCCCCTAACCTTGGCGTTGGATCAAGGCCGAACCGCCAACACCATAGTTTAAACTGAAACACAAGATTATAAAGAGGTGACCCCCATTAGAAATGGAAACAGCACAACGCCACCTAGCGCGCCAAAACGACCGCAAAACACGCTGAGGTCGCCGTTAAACGCGCGGCTCTTATATGTAACTATGTTCGTCATGATTCCTGGTTAGGCAACACTACCGACGAGCGAATTCGAAATGGAGCTTGTTCATGCCAGGTCTTTTCTCCGTGTTCGGCAATCGCGAGGCAGACGCAAAGCTAAGAGCGTTTGATCGATCCCTGGCGCTCATCGAATTCAAGCTTGATGGGACCATCACCCATGCCAACCAGAACTTCCTTACGACGGTCGGATATACTCTGGACGAGGTGCGCGGCAAGCATCATAGCTTGTTCCTTGAGCCTGGCGTCCGCAAGACGCACGACTACGAGCAGTTCTGGCAGGACCTGAACCGCGGCGAATTCAAGTCGGCCGAGTTCCGCCGCGTTGGCAAGGGCGGACGCGAGATCTGGTTACAGGCGACCTACAATCCAGTTTTTGGGCGGAACGGCAAGCCCTTCAAGATCGTGAAGATCGCGAGCGACGTGACGATGGTCAAACAACACGCCATGGCTGACCAGGCGGCAAAGGAGCAGCGCGCGGTGCGGCTGGAGGGCTTGGTGCGCGGCTTCGAGTCCAAGGTCGGCGCGATGGCGGGGTTGCTGGCGTCGGGCTCGACGGAGCTGGAGGCCACGGCGCAGTCCATGTCGTCCACCGCGGCGCGGACGAACAGTCAGGCGTCCACGGTAGCAGCGGCGGCGGAGGAGGCGGGCATGGGCGTGAACATGGTGGCGGCAGCGGCGGAGGAGCTGTCGGCGTCGATCAATGAAATCAGCCGCCAGGTGTCGCAGTCGTCGAGGATCACCGGCCAGGCGGTGTCGGATGCGCGGCGCACGGACGGGATCGTGCGCGCGCTGGCCGAGAGCGCGGAGCAGATCGGCCACGTGGTCGGGCTGATCACGAACATTGCCGGCCAGACCAACCTGCTGGCGCTCAATGCCACGATCGAGGCGGCGCGGGCCGGGGATGCGGGCAAGGGCTTTGCCGTGGTGGCGAGCGAGGTCAAGAGCCTGGCGAGCCAGACGGCAAAGGCGACGGAGGAGATCGGCACGCAGATCGCGCAGATCCAGTCGTCGACCAAGGAAGCGGTGGACGCCATTCGCGGGATCACGGGGACGATCGAGGAGGTGAGCTCGATTGCGGTCAGCATCGCGGCGGCGGTCGAGGAGCAGGGTACGGCGACGGCGGAGATCGCGCGCAACGTGCAGCAGACGGCGCGCTCGGCCAGCGACGTGACGGTCAACATCGGCGGCGTGAGCCAGGCTGCGACGGAGACGGGCGTGGCGGCGGACCAGGTGCTGGGCGCAGCGGGAGACCTGTCGCGCCAGGCCGAGCGGCTGACGAGCGAGGTGGGCAGCTTCATCGCCGAGGTGCGTGCTGCGTAGGAAGAGGTGCTTCTGGCCGGCATCACGCCCTGATCGCCAGCCGCCTCCGGCGCTGCGGATGGAAGCAGCGGCATTCCGGACATGTCGCCATGCTATATGGGCAGGCTGGGCGGGCTGTCCTGAACCCCACGAGGCGACAAGGCCCACAGCAGATGCCCGGCACCGACGCAGACAAGCCGACGCCGAACGACGCAGGCGGCGAGGCGGCCGGCAGCAACGTCATCGCGTTCCCTGGCCGCCTCCGTTCCGTGGCGGACGCCTCGGCGCCAGGGGCGGAGGATGCCGCGGCGCGGCTGGACCGGGCTCTTCTGGCCCTGGCCCAGGCCCTTGCCAACCAGCAGGAAGCCGTCCGGGCCTGGCGCCAGGGCCTTGTTGGGGACCTGGCAGGCAGCCTGGGCAGCCTGGCCGGCAGCCTTTGCGCCCTGGACGCCGGACTGCAGGCAGCGACGGCCAGGCCGAAGATCGGCATGGATGAGAACAGAAGGGAGGTCGTCAAGCCCGCTGATCCCACCGGAGAAGCCACGCCAGCACCGGAGCAGCCGCTTGATCCTTCTCCTGACTGACCGCCCAGATGAAAGCCGGCGCATCAGCAGAGACCTTGGGCTCGTTCGCCCCTGCAAGCTTGTGCCCCTGCATGCTCATGGCGCGGAGCGGAACCTGTCAACGACTTTGAGACACGTTTTCGGTCAGTTTAGGCTTGCGGG